>CAMFKA010000025.1 GCA_945957185.1 uncultured Chlamydiaceae bacterium
GAGTAAGGCTGTAGGATCTGATTCAAGAAGATCTCGAGAGACTGCAAAGCGAAACATTTGGCGGATGAGGCTAAGAACAACCTTAGCCATGCGATTGACACCACGTTGAAGAAGACGATCAGTAATTTCGGCAATATGTCCTTTGCGAACATCTCTGATATTCAATTCTCCAATGAAAGGAAGAACATCTTTCGAAATCATGCGACGCACTTCTGCCCCTTGATCTTTGCGATTGATGAGATCAGTGACTGCCCAGCGTTCAAAAAGATCTTTCACAAGGACTTTGCTGGCCTTCTCTTGTGCTCGATCAATGGCTCTTCGCTGTTTGTCCTCAACTGGATCAGCTCCTTCATACTTTACTTCTTTTTTGAGCCGTTCTGCCTCAACACGGGCAGCTGACACAGTCAGTCCCGTAACATCGTTGCGGCCCTGACGAAAAGGTCCAAGGCCTGTCTTACGCTCTTTCCACTCCTCTCCCTCTTTGAAATGATAGCGAAGAATCCAAGATTTCGACCCTGTTGGCATAACGCGAAATACAAGTCCCTTGACTTGCGAATCATGAATGTAAATAGGCTTGTCTTTAGGCTCAAACTTGCGGCAGTATTCATCTCCATTTGTGCGTGGGATCATATTTTTCATAATGGCCTTTATTTTTTCATGTGGCAGGTATGTGGCAGGTAAATCCACATAAATTACAATGCATCAACATAAGACAAAATATTGATACAAATCAAGAAATTAGAGAGAGTTATGAGGAATTTTGTAGCACAGAATAAGACAGGATGATATGGTTAAAAACACGAAAAAACTTGCATGGGGTGCAAGGGGTCGGAGGTTCAAATCCTCTCACCCTGATTCTTTCCTCTCTAAGCACTTACAACAAATCCGATCACACAATAAAAACCTAAAAATCGTCAATTGTGGCGAATATTTGACGGATCACTCCTTGATAAAAAAGATAAATGGATGATAAAAAAATGAAATTATCACTTGAAAAAGGCCTTGTAAGTGCACGTTTATCAATACTGCGCGAGATTCAGTTGATATTGGGAGAAGCTGCGGGTTCTTTCTTAATGATAGAGCCCCTTATGCGACATATTGCAGAAATGAGCCCTCCTATGCAAGCTCACATCAATTTTTTAATACAAAGTCGAAAAAGCGCAAAAAATAAGCAATATGTAAATTATTGGGATTGCGATTCAAAGCTTTTAGTTAAAGCTATTGAATTCGAATTCAGTTCCGTTTTATCAAAGGAAGAGCTCCACCACATCAAAGACTATCCAGGCTACAGAGATAAATTTTTGCACGGTGTCTATCAGGCGCTCATGATTCTTATGCAAATTGAGCCTACAAGTCGATTACAAACAAAGTCATTGCAACAAGGTGAAATTTATGAATCCCTTTTAAGCATGAAAAGAAACGGGGTTTTTTCATCTCTAAGAAAATATTCACATTCTGCTATAGAATCTTTAGAAAAAATCGCCAATAGCTTAGCAGTATGAATCAAGAAACCAATTTGATATATGATATGCGCTTGAAGTTTAAGGGACAGACGTTCCTCCTTCCAATTCAGATCCATCAAGCTTCTGTATATTCCTTTTATTTTTGCCGCTGAGCCCTCTGGGCGACCCTTATGTAGCCTACGGTGACGAGCTCGCGAGGAACCGTAGGTGATGAATTTTTTTAATTTGGAGCCCGTAGGGCGATTGATCCGATTTTCAGTCGCCCTGCGGGCTCTAAATTTTTTAATTTACTTCCTACGGTTCCTCGCGAGCTCGTCACCGTAGGCTCGGGTGATGATTTTAAGCTCTTTTTTAACGGCCTTTTTCCCGCATCTTTTACATGATAAAAACCCGTCTATATACACATATGCCGGGTTTTTATCATGTAAAATCTGTGGGAAAAAAGCTCGTGAAAAAAGGCTTAAAATCATCACCCGAACCGTAGGCTACATAAGGGTTCGCCACAAGGGCTCAGCGGCAGTCATCGAAGTCAGCACGCAACACATCGTTATGTCTTTTAAAACAAACAGATAACAATTTGTTGCTACATTAGATGTTGCTTATTTCGGTGTGATCATTGGGTTTACACATCAACGAAGCGTTAAGATCGGACGATAATTGCTGTGACGGTTTTGTCGTTGCCGCCCATGCTGATCAACATCCCGTACTCCTTGGAACTGCTGACTTGATTTGAGGCTTTTCCTGTCATCTGTGCATGTAAATCCACTAACATCCTCACGCCGGAGGCTCCCGTCGGATGCCCAAATCCACATAGCCCTCCCGATAAATTGGTCGGAATCACTCCATCGGAACGGGTGTTCCCCTCCGCAACAAAATTCGCGGCCGCTCCTTTTGGAGCAAACCCTATCGCCTCCAACGTCAACAACGCGGTAATCGAAAAACAATCGTGAATCTCTAACCATCCAAGGTCGTCGCGCGTAATCCCTGCTGCAGCAAACGCCTCCTTAACTGCCGCTTCCGTTGTCGTCAACACGGTCAAATCGTCGGGTGGGCGTGTAATGTCCTCTTCCGTCTGTGCTATCGCAACGATTTCCACAACATCTTTACGATTCACTCCAGCTTTCACTAACCCCTCTTCACTAAAGAGCAGCAGCGATGCGGCTCCATCACTCACTTTGGAACAATCAGTTCCGGTCAAGTGAGGAACAAATTTGTCCGGGTCGGGAGCCCCCATTCCTCGTTTTAGCAAATCAGGGACGGCATTATGAAACTCTTGCGCCTTCGGATTTTTTCTGGCATTCAATATCGACTGCTCATACCAAGCCGCCATCCCTTTTCGCGCTTTCTCATAACCATATTTGTCATAGTAAGCTCCCGCACGCTCTGAAAACACTCCGGGGAAAAAGTACGCATGCCCCGCCTTGCGCTCTTTGGCGTAATAACCGGCTCCGGCTAGTATATCGGCTCCATAAACCGCTTTGACGCTATTTTGCATCTCGAATCCGCTGACAAATACAACATCGGCTTGATCAGAGAGAATCCCTAAAGCTCCTACTCCGATTGCTCGACCTCCGGTTCCACAAGCACCTTCCACTGCATAGCAAGGGCGATGTCGCAGCGAGGGGATCATGAAAGGCAAGAATCCCGGAAGGTTCCCTTGATTGAGGAACCGCGCAGCCATGAAACTTCCAATGACTCCCATATCGATGCAACGGGGGTCGATACCACCTGTTAGTGTCCCCTCAGCTGTTTCTTTAAGATACGCTTCAAAAGACTTTAACGGCTTACTCGGATCAAACTCCTTTCTTCCGGACCCCATAAAGACTGTAGAAAACCCTGCTCCCGCATACAATTTTTTCCGAAATGGTTTCATAATGCTTTCTCCAAAGGTAAATCGGGACCATAAACATGAAAGAACCCATTTTTCAAAACTATTGTCACATCTTTCAAGCTATTGGCAACGCCGTCTGCAACCAATTGTTCCGAAATTTTTCGAGATTGTTTTAAGAATCGGCAAGCAGCCTGCGCGCCTTGAGTGGGAGACGCAGATAACGACAAAAAGTAGCGCGTTAAGTGTTGAGAAGGATCGCGTTCCTTTTGCATCTCTTTCCATGGTCTCCATCCTTCCGGAAATGGCTCAAGCAGCGCTGCGTTGTCAGGAAGAGGTTGATATTCACCGAATTCTAACGCGTAAACAGCATCAGGGCGCCCTTTTTTATAATCAAAAAAGCCTTCTCTTTGCGTGCCGTCAGAGTGTTGTCCCCCTCTCACACCTTGTTTTAAAAACTCATCGATCAACGGAACTTTGAAGGTGGCGTCAGGAAGATATTCGGACATAATCTTGACGATATGGGCGACAACATCCAATCCGACGTAATCGACAAGTTGAAAAATCCCCATCGGTCGAACGAGTAAATCTCTTGTCAATTGGTCGTAGAAGGCAATAGCTTTCGATAGAGACACTGTCTTTGACAATTCATGCACCTGCTCTAAAGCGTAAAGGACTTCTCTGATGAAATGTCCGTTACCGATAAAGCCTGCAATGTCATGTGAGCAAACAGTTGTTTTATTCAAACGTTCTGCCAATTGCTCTGCAATCGATTTAATGTGCGGTTCTGTCGCTTCACAAAAGATCAATTCAAGCAGCTTTTGAACGGCCGGAGGATTGTAAAAGTGAAAACCTACCAATCGCCCTTTGATATTAGCTTGGTCAGCCAAGATGTGGATCGGGATCGAAGAGGTGTTCGTAAAATAGAGTGGTGTGGTAATGGTGGCATCTTCCACACGTCTATACAGAGAAACTTTGGCATCGACCTCTTCAAGGATTGCTTCAAAAACAAGGTGAGCATCTTTGGCAGCTGAATACTCAGTACTTAGCCTGGTCATCGCCATTGTGCCGTCAATATAAGCTTCAATCATCTCTTCGTTGCTGATGAGAGAGGGCTCCTCCTGCCAAAATTCACGCAATTTCTGTATTTTTTGTTCGGCAAAGCGCTTCAATTGCACTTTCAAATATTGGTAAAGCCCACACAATCCCTTTTCAGACTGATCTATCAGCTCGATCCGAAACTCCCCTTGTCCCAGCTTGCGTGTTTGCGTAAGCTCCATCCAGGACAACTCTTGCAGCAGCAACAAGGAGATTCCACTTCCCATTTTCCCCGCTGCGCCGATCACAGCAACGCGTGTTAATCGTTTATCCAGTTCCATCATTAGTCTCTTTTAGTAGTTCGCTTAAAAGATAATTAGAAGCTCTTTCGATGATCAATTCCCTATTCCCGGGGATATGCCTGCACCAAGCTTTCACTTCATTTTTGGTTGCTATGGCATACCAAACAGTCCCCACCGGTTTTTCCGGAGTTCCTCCGTCAGGGCCTGCGATCCCCGATACCGATGCTGCGAAGTCCGCTCCCGTCCTTTCCAATACTCCTGCCGCCATCTGTTTGACCACTTCTTCGCTAACGGCACCTTCTTTTTCAATCACTCGAGGATCTACACCCAAAAACGTTTCTTTCAATGTGTTGGAATAGGAGACAACGCCGCCCAAGTAGTATTTTGATGCATTCGGTATGGAAACGATCTTGGCTGCAATCGTTCCACCCGTACAAGACTCCGCCGTCGCCAAAGTGAGCTTCTTCTCAGTAAAGCGACGATAAACAGCGTCTTCCAGTTTTCCTGTTGTTGTTTCGATAGAGTGATCGATAAACTCTGCTTTAATGGCTTCTGCAGCTTTTTTTGCGGACTCCGACCCCTTAGGTGCATGGAAATGAACGCCCAAAACTCCCTGTGAAGGGTAGATCCCGTAACATAAATCGGGATATTGTTTTAAAATCTTTTGGATCGAGGGATCGACTTTGGACTCGAACAACCGCATAAAATAGATCCAAACATGCTCTTGGTGTCTTTTTGGAGGAAAATGCACCTTTAAAAAATCGACAATCCACGGCAACATCGCACTCGCTTCAAAAGGCACGCCGGGGAGCGCACAGATAGCGCAACGAGAACTTTTAATGCAGACACCTGCAGCAGAACCTACAGGGTTTGGGATAGTCAAAAATTCGAAATCTCCCGTTGTTGCCAGCTTATCCAAAAACTCTTGTGTGCGGTCGTCTCCGGTAGGTCCAAGACCTCCCGTTGCAATGACTATCCGATTTTGGTTTACCAGATCTTTGTAGGCATCAAAGAGAATATCGGGATCATCAGGAAGTGTTTGATGCCTAGCGATAGAATATCCCTCTTTTAGAAGCATTTGACTGATTTTTGCTGCATTGGAATTGATGGTAAACCCTTCCAACACTTCATTGCCAATTGCTAGTACTTCTACTTCAATCACACGGACACCCTCCTGCGATATTTTCTGCATCGACAACCCAGCCTCCGCCAAGAGCTTTGTAAACTTCGATCAAACTGGTGTAAGTGTCTACGAAGGCGGATACCTCGTCAAGTTGTGCGTTAAAAAGGTTTCTTTGCGCGTCCAAGACGTTCAAGTAATCGGTTTGTCCATTGCTGTATTGCAGTTGCGCCAATTCCAAGTAGTCTTTGAGGACGGCAACGCGATCGATTTGCACTTGTAAATACTCTCTTCTCTTCGTATTTGTAATTAATGCATCCTCAACCTCTTTAAAAGCAGCAAGTACAGTCGAGACATACTGATGGACTAATTGCCTTCTTACCGATTCTGCCACATTGACATCGGCGACAAGTTTGTTGGCATCAAAGACAGTTTGAAAGATGTTGGCTCCATAAGCCCACAGCAACGCCGGATTTGATAGCAAAGTCGCTAAAGAGAGGCTTTCGTTTCCGTAATTACCTGTCAGTGTGATCTCGGGGAAAAGATTGGCAAATTGAGCGTTCACCCTAGCACTTGACACCATCATGTCGTAAGCGGCTTTAGCAATGTCGGGACGGTTTCTAAGCACATCGGCAGGTATTCCGGCGGGAACTGATTTCGGAGGACGCATCTCATGCAGTAACAACCCTCTCTCGACTTGCTGTGGAGCTCTCCCCAACAGGACGTTAAGTAAATTTTGCTGAGTAGCAACTTGGAGTTCGAATAATACGACTCTTCCCTTAGCCACTTGCACCTCTGAATCCGCCTGTTTGACGGGAAGTTCGGAAGTGATTCCTCCCTGAAATCGATACAATGCAATATCGTAAGCCTCTTGAAACGATTTAAGACTATCTTTAGACACCTTTAGCTGCCTGTCGTACTGAAGTAAGCTAAAATACGCCTCCGCAACAGACGATACTAGCGTGAGCACTACCGTCCGTTTTGCCTCCTCCGAGGCCGCCAAATCGAGCTTTGCAGCCTGTAGATTGCTTCTGATCTTACTCCACACATCCAATTCGTACGACGCTGAAAAACTTAATCCAAAATCATTAAACACGCGGGGGTTGATGATGAATCCCGGCGTCGTCGCATTCGAAATTTCCGTCCTCTGTCCAAAAGCATTTCCAACAACTAAAGGGAACAGCGGCGATGTTGCAATCTGCACGCGATAAAAGAATTCCTCTACTCGCGCATCGGACTTAAGTAGATCTTGGTTATTGTGCAGAGCTTCTACAATATAACCGTTAAGAACGTCGTCCCCAAACTCTTGCCACCAACGAAAGTTGACGGCCTCTAGTGCTTGCTCGGGCTCGTACATCCACGATTCCGGAGTTTCCACCCAAGGGACATCGTCGACATTCACGCGCGTGCATGCTGCCAGAATCATCAAAATAACGGCGCAACTACTTTTTCTCATGCGCCCCTCTTCTAAAAAACTCTTCGATAACCCTATAGAAGAGCGGAACAAAGAAAACCGCCAAGAACGTTGCAGCGATCATCCCACCCATTACTCCCATCCCTACGGATTTCCGTGACGCAGCGCCGGCACCGGAGCTCAACACAAGAGGCAGGGTACCAAAAATAAAGGTCAATGAGGTCATAATGATCGCTCTAAACCGCAGCTTTGCGGCTTTTAGGGCGGACTCAATGATCGACATACCCGCTTTATTCATCGCAGCGGCAAATTCAACGATCAAAATTGCATTCTTTGCCGCTAATCCAATAAGAGTGACAAGTCCCACCTGAAAATAAACATCATTAGACATACCCATCAGCCATACAGAGGCGAAAGCACCAAAAATTCCGAACGGAACAGCTGCGATAATCGCTAAAGGGAGGCTCCATCGCTCATACAGAGCAGCAAGAATCAAAAACACTCCTACAATTCCTCCAACAAACGCCAAATTCCCTGAACCGCTCGCTTTTCTCTCTTGGTACGACTGTCCGCTCCAAGAGTAAGTCATATCGCTTGTCAACATCTCTTTGGCGATCTCTTCCATCACGCGCATCGCCTCTCCGGAGCTATACCCCGGGGCGGCGCTTCCGTTGATTTTCGACGACACAAATCCATTGAATCGGCTGACAATCGAGGGGCCTTTGTCGTATTTGACATGGATAAGCGATTTCAGAGGAATCATATTCCCTTGCGCTGAACGGACATATAGCTCACCGATATCGCTGACGGAAGTACGGTAAGAAGGTTCTGCTTGAATCATCACCTTGAAAGTTCTTCCGAATTTATTGAAATCGTTTACGTATAACGACCCTAAAAGGCTTTGTAACGTCGAGAAGACATCGGAGATCTGGACACCGAGCGATCGCGTTTTAAATCGATCTAAATCGACAAACAGCTGTAACGTGTCTGTCTCAAAAGTTGTAAATATCCCCATCAATTCAGGACGTGCCCTTGCTTTTGCTATGAAATCATTCGTCACACTCTCTAATGTTTTAATATCTCCGCCGCTACGGTTTTGGATCCAAAATTCAAATCCCCCTACCGTCCCCAACCCCTGAATTGCGGGAGGGTTGAAAGTGACAATATTGGCTTCGGGGATCTTCGCATAAAGCGGGCGCAGCTTTCTCAAAATCTCGTTTGCAGATTCACCTTTAGCACGCCGTTGGCTCCAATCTTTAAGGACGATAAAATTCGTGGCGACGTCAGTTCTATTCAGTCCCTCTAAAAGGCTAAAACCGTCCAGAGAAACAACAATCTCGACACCCGGGACGTCACGGGTGACCTTTAATATATCCTTTGCGACTGCAGAAGTACGATTAAGGCTTGCTCCACTTGGAAGATTGGCAAGGACGATGACATATCCCTGATCTTCTTCAGGAACAAAGCTTGTCGGCACGACATGGATCAATAGTAAGATCACGACCGTTAGACCACCCACAATTCCCAATCCAATGGCTTTTCGATGAACAAGCCACGTCGCCCCCTTCAAATAGAAGTCTGTAAAGTTCCCGAAGATGCGATTGAATATTTCAGCCCAACGAGCGGTGTGCTCCTGTTGCTTAATAATCAGCGCCGCTATCGAAGGACTTAATGTGAGGGCCACCACAGATGAGATTAAAACCGAAATCGTAATGGTGATGGCGAACTGACGGTAAAGTTGCCCCGCAATCCCCCCCATAAATGCGACAGGAACAAAAACAGCACACAAGACCAATGTGGTGGCGATGATAGGACCTGTCACCTCTTCCATTGCCAGGACCGCCGCTTCTTTTGCGGAAAGCTTCATCTCTTTCATGATCCTTTCGACATTTTCTATCACGACAATCGCATCGTCAACCACAATCCCGATGGCAAGTACCAACCCAAACAAAGTAAGTGTGTTGATCGAAAAATTCATCACATACATTCCAGCGAAGGCTCCGATAATCGACACTGCAATCGCAAGAATAGGGATTAATGTGGCGCGGAAATTTTGCAAAAACACCCACACGACAAGAGTGACGAGTGCTGCCGCTTCCAAAAATGTGGTTGCCACTTCTCTAATCGATTGTTTGACGTATCGTGTCGTATCGTAAGGGATGCTATACTCTATCCCTTTTGGAAACCCCTGAGAAAGCCTTTCCATAGTATCTTTGATATCTTGCGCTACTTGAAGGGCATTCGCGCCATACTGCTGATAGGTGGCAATTGATACAGTCGACCTACCGTTCAACACTCCGTTGACATCGTAACTTTGCGCTCCCAATTCGACTCTAGCGATATCTTTTAATAAGATCATCGACCCGTCTTGATTGGCTCTTAGGATGATATTTTCAAATTGATCGACCTCGTTCAATCTCCCTAATGTCCGCACAGATAGCGTGAGTTCCACAGGATCGACATTCGGCGGTTTTCCCACTTGCCCTACAGCAAAAAGAGCGTTTTGCTCTTGGATAGCATTGATAATATCCGTTGTTGTCAGACCCAACTGTGCCATTCGATCGGGCCGTAGCCATACTCTCATGGAGTAGTCACGAGCTCCAATAATATTGACAGCGCTCATCCCTTTGATTCTTTTGAGGTCGTCGACAATATTTAAAGCGGCATAATTGCTAATAAAAATATCATCAAAACGATCATTGGGCGACTGCACAGCAATAATCATCAAAATGTTAGGCGTCTGCTTATTGACGACAACCCCCATCCTCTTCACCTCTTCCGGGAGTTGAGGCATCGCCAAATTCACTGCGTTTTGCACGTTAATTTGAGCAAGGTCAATATCGGTGCCGATGTCGAAATAGACGCTGATGACGGAACTGCCGTTTGCAGAGTTTTGAGAAGACATATAGATCATATTTTCGACACCATTGATCTGTTGCTCCAAAGGGGATGCAACGGTATCGGACATCGTTTCGGCGTTTGCTCCGGTGTATGTCGAGGTGACTTGTATTAACGGAGGGGTAATATTGGGGTACTGCTCAATCGGCAACCCCAACAGTGCAACAAGCCCTATCAGGACTATTACAATAGAAATGACGGAGGAAAAAATGGGACGTTCGATGAAAAATTTCGAAGTCATGGAATTTTATCCTTTACGATGACTTTCGAACCATTTTGAATTTTGTTGACGCCATCGACAATGACAACATCCCCTTTCGCTAATCCTTCCTTGATAATCCAATCGTCGTTAAACCAAGGACCTGCCTCGATAAAGCGAATCTGAGCTTTGTCTTCTTTGTCTATGATGTAGACAAACATCCCCTTTTTCCCTTGCAACACTGCTCTTTGTGGGACGACAATTGCGTTGGGACGAACTGCTCCTATTAATTTCACTCTCACAAACTGTCCGGGACGGAGCGTGCCCAAAGGATTGGGAATTGCTGCCCGCACATTCATCGTCCCTGTTCCTTGATTTAGCGAGGGGTCGGCAAAATTCACTCTCCCCACGTCCGGAAGGGTCGTCCCATCTGCTAAAATGATTTTTACGTCAAAATTCATGTTCAAAGGCGCCACCAAAGTGTGCCGCTTCATGTCTCGTTCTCCCCTAAGCAGATCCGATTCCGAAACGCTGAAATTCACCCAAATGGGGTTGATAACGGCGACAGTGGTTAGCAATCCATTGACCCCCGGAGTGATCAACGCTCCCTCTCTGTAGGTGGAAAGGCCGCCTAATCCGTTGATGGGGCTGAGAATTGTCGTGTACCCTAAATCTAATTCTGCCTGCACGATGCTCGATTTGGCAGCACTGACGTCTGCTTGAGCAGCTAATTCCCGTGCAATGGCGTCGTCTAAGTCTTTTCGGCTGGCTGCATTTTTTTCGAATAGCGGTTCTAGCCGCTCCTTTGTCCTGGTTGCGTTCCACAAAACTGCTTCTTGCTTTGCCAGCTCCGACTTCGCCGACTCCAATTTTGTTTGAAACGGCTTTTGGTCTAACTGGAATAGTAGGTCGCCTTGATTGACAAATGCCCCTTCGGCATAACCGATTTTATCGAGGTAACCTTCGACACGCGCACGTATTTCTACTAGGTGCGAGCTTTGCGCAACGCCGACATACTCGAAATCTGCAGGGATCGTTTTGGGCTCGACTGTAATAGCTGTCACATTGGTAGGCGGGCGAGGTTTGTCTTCCTCTTTTTTCCCGCAAGCAGCGAGGGTAATGATAAAAAGCGAAAGAGTTAGAACGCGGATCATGATCATTTTTGCATCTCTCACGGTATAAATATCAATGCATAGCCTAATGATGGGATTATACTCAAACACATTGATGTGAAATGTCGGCCTTGTTGCGTGAATCACCACCGCTCCATTTAAAGTTTCCACCAGATGCGGAGTAGTAAATTCCCCCTGCCCTTGCCCTTGCCCCTGCCCTTGCCCAAATTTTATATAGAATCGTTCGATTATCGAAGTGCACACCAGATGCGGGGGTCGGATCGGTGACATAGGTAACACTTGATTCACCCACATAGGTAACACTTTTGTGTTAATAATAAAGTTTATTCTTTGTGTTAAATCAATCCGGTTATTGAGTTTTGAGGGAAGTGAGGAAGTAGCTTACTTTTTGCCGGGGGTTTGGGGGCAGAGCCCCCAATCTATCCCTAGTTAATCCGTATAACATCGCCTTTCGGTCAGTTTCGGAAGTAACTTACTTTTTGCTCTCAACACTGTATCAAAGCTATCCGTATCTTGGCAACTACTTTTATCGTCTTGTTTTCATCTTTGGTTTATCAAGTGAATTTCCATCGATTTTCCCTAAATATACTGGACCATAAAAAACCTCTAGATAATCGTTTTCAAGTAATTTAAGACCCACATATTCCCCCATTAATGTTTCACTTATATAAATGTGCTTGCCTTTCCATGTTATTTGACCAGATTTTTCGACCTTTCTGACATCAAACTCTCGCCTATTATATTCTGGAGGCCTAAGAACACCACCCCAAATTCTATTTGAGGACGTATAACATTCGCATGGTTTTTTCATATTTAATGCTTCATGCGGTCGTTCAAAATTATAATCATATCTAAACCCCTCTAAGGCTTGAACCTGCAAAGCCAATGTTTCTTTAGGAGGTGTGGCAACCTCTTGTTTTAAGGTCAAATGAAACCTTTCGTGTCGACCGTTTTCTTCTGGATGCCCTGGATTTATCCACTCTGGAATCACCCCTGCCTTTATTATGTTAACTGCTAACCTTGTTAATCTTCCTGCTCCTACAGACCCAAATGGTGCTCCATTATCTGATCTAATCCTATTTGGAAGACCATATTCTTGAAATGACCGATTCAGGATAGGCCAAACATCTCCTACAGTATGCTTGTCTAAATGAGTGCAACAAATAAGAAATCTACTATTACAGTCAGTGATAGTCAACGGTTCGCACCTCATTCCATCACCAGTTAAAAACCACCCCTTGAAATCTATGGCCCAAGTATCATTACATTCTGTAACACATCCCAAAGGAGACGTTGCTGGGACGCGTGATTTGATTCTTCTTCGTGTGACAAGATGAAATTCCTTGAATATTTCATATAATCTAGTTGGAGATGGCCACTCTTCGTTTGGGTACATCTCCAATAGTTTTGCTAAAATTTTTTTTGGCCCCCAAGTTAGGCGCATACGTTTTAAATTAAGAGCTCTTTCCACTTGATCTTGAGTAAATATACAATGTGGATTATGTGGTGCTTTTGAAAGGTCGTATAGTCCCTCTTTACCTAAGTCCTGATACCTTTTGTACCACTTATATGCTGTTTTAGTGCTTATTCCGTATCTTGCACATATGGCAGTCATTGACGCATCTCCATTAATGTACGCTTCAATGACCTGAAGTCTTTGTTCTTCCAACTTAAATTTCTCCCAAGCCACAACTCCTCCTTATCCCATTAAAAATAAAGGTATTATAGCTTTAGTTGTATTAAGTGTTACCTATGTGGGTGAATCAAAGTGTTACCTATGTCGGTGAACTGGACCCGGGGGTAGCCAGGCCGTCCTCGGCCTGGAAATCGAACGTAGCAACTTAAAGACTCGCACAGGCACGGAAATTATACTCAAACACATTGACGTGAAATATTCAGCTTGACCGCAATACCACATTTTGGTACCATGAAGTTATGAACAAGAAACATTATCGCATACTCGAAGCGATTTTTAAGCAACCGACCCAATCAAATGTAGTCTGGAAAGATATTGAAGCTCTAATGCGGTATTTGGACACAGAGGTTACCGAAGGCGAGGGATCGCGTGTGCGATTTGCTTTGAATGGAGTACGTGCTACCTTTCATCGACCTCACCCAAAAAAGGAAACCGATAAAGGAGCGTTAGTTTCAGTGCGTCGTTTCTTAGAAAATGCAGGAGTTAAACCATGATGAAGTATAAAGGTTATACAGGCCACGTTGAGTATGATGACGAAGTTAAAATTTTTCATGGAGAAGTGCTTGGTATCAAGGACGTAGTGACATTTCAAGGCACAACCGTCGATGAAATTGAGCAAGCTTTTAAGGACTCGGTCGATGATTATTTGGCATTTTGTGCCGAGAGAGGCGAAGACCCTGATAAGCCGTTTTCCGGAAAATTTAATTTACGTATCCCTCCCGAACTTCACGCCAAATTATCTATCGCAGCGCATCTTCAAGGAGAGAGTCTTAACAACTACATCGCGAAGATGCTGCAACAGTTCGTCGCTTAGGCGAGCGCTGCCTCATTATCTGTAAACACATTGATGTGAAATGTCGGCCTTGTTGCATCAATTACCACTGCCCCATTTAAAGTTTCTACCAGATGCGGAGTAGTAAATTCCCCCTGCCCATGCCCTTGCCCTTGCCCAAATTTTATATAGAATCGTTCGATTATCGAAGTGCACACCAGAT
>CAMFKA010000026.1 GCA_945957185.1 uncultured Chlamydiaceae bacterium
CGAGATAGGCTCCGGTCTCGTGGGCTCGGAGATGTGTATAAGAGACAGAGCTTACGTGATGCGTGATCTTGCTCAAATTAAACAGGGTTACTTAACCAGGGCGCAATCGTACAAGTAAACTCACTGGAGCGATCGGTGACATAGGTAATTCTTTGATGTTAAAACTGCATTTTGCTGCTGAGCCCTTGGGCGGCCCCTTATGTAGCCTACGGTTCGGGTGATGATTTTAAGCTCTTTTTTAACGGCCTTTTTCCCGCATCTTTTACATGATAAAAACCCGTCTATATACACATATGCCGGGTTTTTATCATGTAAAATCTGCGGGAAAAAAGCTCGTGAAAAAAGGCTTAAAATCATCACCCGAGCCTACGGTGACGAGCTTGCGAGGAACCGTAGGAAATGAATCAAATGTTTAGAGCCCGTAGGGCGACTGAAAATCGGATCAGTCGCCCTACGGGCTCTAATTTATTGTCGTTAACACCTACGGTTCCTCGCAAGCTCGTCACCGTAGGCTACATAAGGGGTCGCCCCAAGGGCTCAGCGGCAATCATCGAAATCAATTTACAACGCACCATTATGTAGATGCTATTGCCGATCAATATCCAACGAAAGGAACAAGATAACGCGGAGACGCGTTGTCTAGCTATCGTTTCTTGAAGATTGATACACCTATGCCGTTTTGTACCCGTATTGTCCGGTGGTTCCGAGCTCGTCGGCGATGCGTAATAAACGATTGTACTTCGCTAGGCGATCGCTGCGGGAGAGCGATCCGGTTTTAATTTGTCCGGAATTCGTTCCTACTGCGATATCCGCAATAAAACTATCTTCCGTTTCACCGGAACGGTGAGAGATCACAGCAGCAAATCCTGCCATTTGTGCCATGCGAATTGCCTCTAGCGTCTCTGTTAACGTCCCAATCTGATTGACTTTAATCAAAATAGCATTTGCAGCGTGCTGTTCGATCCCTTTTTTCAAAATTTTGGGGTTGGTAACAAAAATATCGTCTCCAACAACTTGAACTTTTTTGCCTAAACGTTCTGTTAAGAGTGTCCACCCTTTCCAATCCCCCTCATCGAGGCCATCTTCGATGCTGTCGATGGGGTACGATTTCACAAGTTTTTCCAAGTAGGAGATCTGCTCTTCTGTTGTTCTTTTCAAATAGTTGTCGCCACGTTTGAGTTTTTTCTTTTCTACGTAGCAATTGAGGATTTTGTCGTAAAATTCTGATGCTGCGCAGTCAAGTGCTAGGGTGATGTCCTTGCCGGGAGTATAGCCGGCACTTTCAATCGCTAAAGTGATCAGATCCAAAGCCTCTTCATTCGAAGATAAATTGGGAGCAAAGCCTCCCTCATCTCCCACAGAGGTGATGTGTCCTTTATCTTTCAACAATTTCTTGAGCGTATGAAAAATTTCCGTTCCCCAACGGATAGCTTCAGTGAAAGAGGGAGCGCCAATGGGTCGGATCATAAATTCTTGGAAATCCAGAGAATTGTCGGCATGGGCTCCGCCGTTGATGATGTTCATCATAGGAACAGGCAAAACGTGAGCGTGGCATCCTCCTAAATAGCGGTATAGAGGAAGTCTTGCCGTCAATGCTCCCACTCTTGCCAACGCGAGCGATGCCCCTAAAATTGCATTTGCGCCCAATTTACTTTTATTTTCAGTTCCATCAGCGGAGAGCATTAATTTATCGAGACGCGCTTGATCGAAGACATGTTCTCCCACTAACAGTTCAGCGATGGGTCCGTTAACATGTGAAACTGCAAGATTAACCCCTTTTCCCATGTATTTTGATGAGTCACCGTCTCTCAATTCTACAGCTTCATGCGATCCTGTGGAGGCTCCCGAAGGAACTGATGCCCTTGCGCACAAGTCATCACTTGTCGTGATCATCACTTCGATGGTGGGATTGCCTCTAGAATCTAGTATTGGAAGCGCCTTTACAGTGCGGATGTAAGCCATTGTCATGCTCCTGAATCATTTTCAGTATAAGATTGAGTTCAAATGTTTTAATAAACGACTAGCACGATGATCCCAAGTGTGGTTTTCCAAGGTGATCTTCATCCCATTATGTGCGATAGCGATCCGTTTGGAATCATCTGCTAAGACATCTTCGATCGTTTGGTTCACTTTTGAGAGGTCTCTATACTTATAATAGAGGATATCCTCTTTATCTTTATAGTAATGTGTCATGTAGGGATTATCGTCTGTCAATGAAACGGCTCCCGATACTGCCCCTGAAAGGACTCTTGTGTGTGTTCCGTGCTTTGTTGTGGGGAGGCTGTTGATCACAATTTTACTCTTCGCCATCAGCTGTAGCGCTTCTTTGAATTCTACAGGAGTATGGATGCGGATATTTGACCCTTTGACAAACTTATTCCAAGGACCCATCCCGTAGATGTCGACAGGGTGATCTTTAATCGCTCTGATTAATTCTACGCGCTCTTTTCCTCGGATATATTGATCCAATTCAATCAGGGCGGCAACGTAGGGGATGGTATTTGTGTCTAATCCTTCATCCCTCTCCATGTGATGATTCACGGCTGCAATAAAGGCGTTGATGTGACTTGTTGTTTGATCCGCTAACGTTGCTTCGGCTGCTTCTTCTAATGCTCGCGTTAAAGCAGCCGGATAGTTTTTTTTCCACTCTTCTCGAATTTCTTCATAGTCGATGCAGGTGGAAAGCATTAGAAGGTCGAGAGGGCGATCGGCCTCTGGAGGGTGTTTGAGATTTTTTTCGACTCCATGAGGCATAAAAAAGACATTCGAGACTCCCAGGTCATGGAAGAAATCGACGCCTGAGGAGTCCATGCTTGTGATGATCGTTTTGGGGGATTTGACAAGTTCCATAAAGCGGGTGGGAGGCTCTGTCAAACATGCGACGTGAGGAATTTGGATCATATCCGCAAAGAAATAGCCGTTTTCATCGGGCAAGAGTCCGTTGAAAGAAAGAGTGCAATCGGGAGGATCATTAAAAATTTGTTGTAGGAACGGTTTTGGATCGTGGTATTTAGCCTCTAATATTCTGCAGTGAATCCCTAAGCGTGTGAGCGCTTCATAAAACTTATGGGTAAAGTGATGCAGCACGCTATAATCGCTGAATGGCGGCATGAACAGATCGATCCGCTTTAACATCATTACACCCTGTGTTTTATTTTACGGGCATCCATTTACGTTTAGTACCGATAGATTTGGTACGAAGATCTCCGGTGGGTTTTCCCTCTTTTTTGGAAGTCCGAGTCGTAGCTGTGGAGGCAGAGCCTTCTTTAGAGGTTCCTTTAACTTTATCTGCAAAGTCTTTTTTCATCCGGTTCAACGTTTTTTTGTCTTCTGCAGAGAGGTCTGAAGTGGCTTGAATGAAAGCTTCCAGCTCTTCAGGAGTTTTTCCTGTCTCTTTGCAAGCGGCCTCTAGCTTTGCGGCGAGGTCTTTGTTCATGAAGTCGATTTTTTCAAGGATTTCTCTGGCTTCGACGACTTTCGGATCGGGTTTGCGTCGAGTGGCTATCAGTTCCCTCATCGGCTTTGTGGGGGGCTTCTCTTTTGGCGCGGGGGTTTCAGAGCTACGTTTAGAAGCTTTTTTTTGTGGTTGCTTTCCTTTTGCGGAAGAGCTGAAAAAATCCAAAGGACTTTCGTTCGACATAACGCCTCCTAAAACCTAACCCTTTGATAACTACCTTTCTATTTTCACTCTATCAAATTTTAATTATCAGTGAAAGCCCTCAAAAATTTGCGTTTGAAATTAAAAGTGTCCCCGATTATACTTCGTTCCAGAAGAAAGAAAATTTGTATGTTTCTCAACATTCATTATTTAAGGACAAGGTCATGGGGTATTTAGAGGACTTTCTCACACAAATCCAATTAAGGGATTTTTCAAAGTTTTTGCAGTTATGGGAAGAGTACTGCGCGAGTGATCAAATAGAACCCGAAGAGATTACTCAGTTGCTAGAAGCGGTGAAAAAATCAGAATTCGCCCGCCCTTTCGGTCAAATGATAGAGACCGCCCTTCCTTTAGTTGCCATCCTCACAGACAAATCCCAAACATACGAAGTCCTTAGACATCTTATCGACCTTCAGGTCACCAATTCTCCCAAACTCGCCGATATCGCACATGATGCGTTGAAAGAAAAATATGAAAACCTCCCCATGTTCAACGAACGCCTTCGCCTTGTGGGACTTAGAACTCGAGATCAATTTCAGGGCGCTCTCTCGAACTTTGACTTGCTTGCGCACTTAGATAAAGGCGCATTCGTCTACCACGAAAGCGGCTGGGGCGTAGGGGAAATTTTGGAAATCTCTCAAGTGCGAGAGCAAATTGGAGTCGAATTTGAAAATGTCTCCGGAATTCGACACATCACATTCACTAACGCCTTCAAAAATCTCATTCCTGTACAGAAAGACAACTTCCGAGTCCGTCGCTTTGCTTTCCCTGATGATTTAGAAGCAGAAGCAAAGAAAGACCCTGTAAAGGTAATTAAATTGCTCCTTCGCGACTTAGGACCAAAAACAGCCGCAGAAATCAAAGATGAACTTTGCGAGTGGGTCATTCCGGAAGCAGACTGGACAAAATGGTGGCAGTCGGCAAGGGGAAAACTGAAAAAAGACACCATGGTAGAAACGCCCACTAGTGTAAAAGATCCGTTTGTCTTGAGAAAGAGTGCGGTCTCTCACTCCGAGCAATTTAAAGGTCACCTGACTAAAAAAACTGACCTTCAAGACATTTTGCTAGCCGCATACAATTTTGTTCGTGACAATCCGAAAAGTGCTAAAGAGGAATCAACGAGTAAAGAGCTAGTAGAGAAACTGCAAGAAATTAAGAATCAAGCAGAAGAGAACGTTTCCCTCATTTTAGGAGTCGAACTTCTTTTGGAATCTCTCCTATCGGGAACAGAACAAATCCAAAAAATCGAACAAGTGATCCGCTCTTTGAAAAATCCCGAAGACGTGATCGATCAAATTCAAATCGCTGCTTACAAAAAACGTACACTTGGATTGATCAAAGAGTACCGCTCCGATTGGATCGATATCTTCTTGAATGTTCTATTTTCCCCTCAACAAGGGCTTTTGAGAGACTATCTCTTGGACGAGCTCTTGCAAGGTGAAGCTAAAGCATTGTTAATAAAACGTTTGGAGCAGCTTTTCGAAAGACCATCTACTAACCCTGACATGTTTGTGTGGTACTTCCAGAAAGTGACGCATAAGAGCGGAGAAAAATTGCCTTATGGAGATAAAGAGGGGCAATGTGCACTGTTCGAAGGTTTTTTAATTCTATTTAGCCAAGTTGAATCTAAGCCGGAATATAAGGATCTGGTCAAAAAAATGAGCTCGCAGCTTTCTAACAAACGTTACGCGCTTGTCAGAGCCATTATTGAAGGGACCAGCATCGAATATATCCGAGAGTTTCTTCTGTTAATTTCCAAAATCCAAACATTGACGGATACGGATCAAAAGATTCTGAGTTCATTAGCTGAAGTAGTACAACCTTCTTTAGCAACATCAAAAAGTTCGAAAATGGAACCTCATACCGATCCTAACATTTACTGGACAACGGAAGAGAGTTACCTTAAAGTGCAAGACAAAATCAAGCAAATCGGAACTAAAGATATCGTCGAAAATGCTCGTGAAATCGAAGCTGCTCGCGCTTTAGGGGACTTAAGGGAAAACTCTGAGTTTAAATTCGCGCTCGAGAAGCGCTCACGCCTTCAAGGGGAACTTAAACACCTTTCAGACCAATTCCGAAAAGCTCGCATCATCTCCAAAAATGATGTGCAAGCTGATGAAGTAGGTATAGGCTCTGTAGTAGCACTACAAGACTCCAAAGGAGGAATGACCTCCTACAAAATTTTGGGACCGTGGGATGCTGATCCGGATCATAATGTTCTCTCTCTCCAGTCCAAACTAGCGCAAGCAATGGCAGGACTTACAGTAGGCGATAAGTTTGAATTCCGCGATGAAGAGTACACCATTGCAAAATTGGGTTCAATTTTTGAATAACATCTGAGAGGGGACACATGGAACTTATACTAGCGACGACAAATCTTCATAAGATTCGCGAGTTTAGAGAAATCTTCAAAGCTCTGAAAGATCTTGACGTCACCTCGTTGTTAAATTTCCCTGATTACGTTCCTCCGGAGGAAACAGAAGACACTTTCGAAGGAAACGCCGAACTCAAAGCCGTTCACGCGGGAAAAGCTCTCAAGCGGTGGGTTGTAGCGGATGATTCCGGACTTGTTGTCCCCGCCCTGGGTGGAGCGCCCGGAGTTTACTCGCGCCGTTATGCAAGCGATAGCGCTTCAGACAAGGAGAACCGCGAGAAGCTGTTGCGTGAGATGAAAGGGCTGCCATCCTATCAAAGAAACGCCTATTACCAGTGCACCCTTGCCTTGGCAAATGAAAATGGGCTCTATAAAGTTGTCACCGGAACTATTGAAGGGGAAATTTTGGAAGAGGAGAGAGGGAGAGAAGGATTTGGGTACGACTCGCTTTTTTTACCTTTAGACACCCATCAAACTTTTGGCGAGCTCTCCGGAGAGGTGAAAAACCGCATTTCCCATCGCAGCAAAGCGTTTCATAAGTTAAGAACGACATTAGAAACGCTTAAGTGAAGAGAGGACAATGCATTACTATGTCGACGGCTATAATTTAATTTTCCGCACATTAGCCGCCGGCGAGTCTTTGCAGCAGAGGAGAGAGATCCTCATTTCCGAACTCAATGCTAAAGCTGAGAGATTAAACCTCTCCATCACAGTCGTATTTGATTCCCATTATCAAAAAAATGAAGCCACGCTTCACCATTACCGCAGCTTAGAAATCATTTATACAAATGAAAAAGAGACTGCCGACGATTACATCATCAAAGCGCTTAAGCATCAGACAAATATCAGGCAGGTCACTGTTGTCACATCTGATCAGCATCTCGCTTGGCGAGCGCGTCGGGAAGGAGCACAAACAGAAACTGCCGAGCAGTATTTGTCTTCGCTGCAAAAGCGTTATCGCAATCGGGTGCAGCAAGAAAAGAGAGAATCTTCTGCACCCCCTATTCAAAAAATTAACCTTCCAAAACTCCTTGCGGATCCAAAAGAAAAATCAACGGAAACAAAAATTCAATCCGATTTTGATTTTTATATGGAACAATTTTGCGGTTTTGACAATAAGGAAGAAAACCCCCAAACTCCTGCTAAAGGGGCTGAAAATAAGTATTTTTACCCCAAACAAAAAACTTTGAACCCTCAACAATATGAATCGGATTATGATCGATGGCTAAGGGAGTTTGATAAATAAGGAGAGCCCTTATTATGGTAGTATCCTCCCCTTACGAACGCTGGAAGCAAATGGCTCCGGCATATCTAGAAAAAGCTCTAAATAAACGTCTGCAACTTCATTCACAATCCATTTTCGCAATCAATTGTGCAATCGGCACACTCTTTTCGGGTTTTGGAATGTTATTTGCGGGATCTCTCACATCTGATTACAAATGGGTTGTGGCGGGAGTATCGCTTTTTTCCGCATCGTTATACAAGGGTCACTTCATTATCGAACGTTTTAGATGTCGCACGAGCAAGTATTTATACAAGATAGAGAGTCTTAGGTATCTTACTACCGAAGAGGGGCTGAAAAGTGTTATAGAGGCCATCAGTCCCACCGGCAGACCAAGGGAAATGTACCCCAAATTTTTGGTTAAAGCGGGAATTGTCAGTCGAGAAAACTATGACCGTATGCTTATCTTTCAAGAGTGTTTTAAAGGGTTGAAACAAGTTCCTGCAGAATTACAAAACGAATGGGCAGCATTTCAGTATATCCTTTTGAAGGATCTTCCTCATCTTCCCTAAAGTCTCTACCAGATGCAGGGTAGTAACTTCACCCTTGCCCCTGCCCATGCCCTTGCCCTTGCCCAATTTTTTCATTTGACTATCAGGGCGAGACGTCTAGCATCTGGTGCAAACCCCAATAATCGAACATTATTTTGAAAAATTTGGGCAAGGGCATGGGCAAGGGCAAGGGCAGGGGGAAGTTACTACTCCGCATCTAGTGGAGACTTCAGGGATGCAAGGGCAGGGGTGGGATTACTACCCCGCATCTGGGGGAGAGGTTAGGGAAAACAAATAAACAATAATACCCCAAAGAATAACAGCAGAGATTAATTCCTTCATCGGAAAATTTCTTTCCAATGAAGAGAGCTCCGGATCCGTTGTCGAAACATAAACTTGATGAGATTCATTAGCAAAGTCCTTTAACGCATACTCTGCACCCAAATGATTGATAAACACAGGTTTTGCAAATACCGTCATCCCACTATATTCATGTCCTCTGTAACTATAGGTGTAATCTGCCTTAATTTGATGGCTCTCTTCGCTATTTGTGTGTACATTCCACTCCACAGAGCTTATCGCTGCAACCCCATCGAGACGGACATATTGCCAATAGCGCCAAAGGGAAAATCCCGTATAAATGGAAGCGGCAAGAATCATCAAAGAAAATACAATTCTTCTAATTTTATCAGGATTTAACATCTACTCTTCTTTGATGGTGATTTGTTTTTTAGGGAGAGCGATCAAACCAAGAAATACGGAGAACCATAAAGTCGCCAACCGAATCATGATCGTTGCTGTTGCTGCAGCAGCAGGGGGAGCCCCTGCTATCATCAGCAATTGAATCATGCTCACTTCTGTTCCTCCAAGACCTCCCGGAAGGAATGTGAGGGCTCCAATTAATAGCGAAATCGCATAGATCGAGATCGCGCTATAAAGGGAAATATCAACATGGAGCAGTTGAAGGATGAAATAAAAAGCGACCCCTTCGGCAGCCCATGCAACGACCCCTAATGCAGTGCCTACAGTCAAAGCTTTTGTTGTAAAGCATACGCGAAAAGACACAATCGTTTCCAAAAGAAACTCTAAGCTATGAAAAAACCGTTCTGGAAGAATCCGTTTAGCGAAACTTTCAATCCCGCGAAGCCAGCTGTCTTTTTGCACTATAAATAAAATCAGCAAAATGACTGCTAGTGTTCCCATGACGATGTAATCGGCATAATGATGAGTCCAAATTCCGGCAAGAGCCAGCAGTGCTATTGCAAATAAATCTGAAAAACGCTCTGCCAAGAAAGCAGCGAAGCTTTTGCGATAAGGGACGTCAAAATCGTGTAAGAAGACGCCTCGGATCGCCTCTCCCGACTTCCCTGGTGTTGCTGTTAAAGAAAATCCGGCGATGTAGATGCGTAGGTTGTCCCAGAAAGGAACTTTTTGATTCATTTCTAGGAAGAAATAGTTCCATCTGTTGAAGCGGATGAAGTAGTTGAACAAAGAGAAAGTCAACGCGAGGGTAAGACCATCCCATCCGATTTTTGCGATGCCGTCCCTAACGGATTCCCATCCACCCCATAGAGAGAGAAACAGATAACCCACTCCGCTCAATATCATGATAAATACTAGTGCCGTGAAACGCCAGCCGCTTAATAGATGAGAGTTTTTCATATCTTACCCTTGGATAATCGCAATTGTTAACACCAACCACATCAAGAAGGAGACGGCAATATGGCGATCTTTGATAAGATCGTTGGTGGGGTCTCCTCCGCTCTTTGTGGCATGAATGTTGTATAAATACCTAAAAAGAGCATAAATCACAAATGGGACAGTGAGAATCAAATTTTCTGTTCGGTGCACTGCTATTGTTTCCGGACTCATGGTGTAGAGAGCGTAAGTCAATATTGTCCCGGTAACGCACACAATGATGAGGTGGTCTAAATAGGAGATGCTGTACTCCTCCAATACCTGACGATGGTCTTTTTGAGAAAATTGCGTCGAAACGAGCTCCGCTCGCCGTTTTGCAAATCCCAAAAACAAGGTGACCATCATCCCGCAGAGGACAAGCCATTTGGATGGAGGGATATCGAGTCCGATGGTTCCCGCTAAAATCCGCAGCATGAAGCCTGCAGAGATGCAAAACACGTCGAGGATGACGATATGTTTCAAGCTAAGGGTATATGCAATATTTAAACAGAGATAAGCCGCAAGAATCCCAAAAGCGGCAGGAGAAATGAATGCTCCTAAAGCTAACCCCAAGCTCCCTAAAACAATAGAAAGAAGTTTGGCTGTTGAGAGGGAAACTTCCCCCGAGGCGATAGGGCGAAGGCGTTTTTTGGGGTGAATTTTATCGCTTTCGCAATCGAATATATCGTTTAAGATGTAGATTGCGCTGGAGACAAAGCAAAAGCCTAGTGCGACGATAATTGCGGAACCCCAGAGAGAGATATTGGAAAATTCACCTCCAAAAAGCACTCCAGAAAATACTAGTACGTTTTTTATCCATTGGACGGGCCTTAACAGCCGCAACATTGCGCTCCACATCAGTTCCACCGTTGATAAAATGGTTTATCTGCTATTGCTAACATCTCTTGATCCCCTCTGCTATCTCCGTATGCATAGATTAGATAATTTTTCGGATCCCCTAACAATCCTTCAATTCTTTTTACTTTCTCGGGACCCCAACAGTTAGTTCCGACAAGTTTCCCTGTAAAGCGTCCTGAATTATCTATAGCCAATTGCGAAGAGAGAAGATCGGAGAAGTGCATAGATTGTGACCAAGGGAGGAGATAAAGAGACACTGAGGCGCTGACGATGATGCATCGATGCCCTTGCTGTTGATGCCAGCGAACTTTATCTAAAGCTTCCTTTTTTACGAGTCCACAAAGCCGAATCGTAATATATTGATTTACAGGTTCAGCGAGCTCGTCAGGAGTTTTCCCTGCAAATGCAGCCGTCAAAATTGCCTCTTTGGCCGTTTGTCGCGAAACCGTTCCGAAGGCAAAACCGAATAATTGAGGAAACGCGGTAAAACCGATGCGGGCAACGCCCCAAAACCCATACAGGAAGTAGAGAAAAGGGAGAAGTGAGTCTCTGGTAGTGATGGTGCCGTCGAAATCGAAAAGAGCGACGACAGGTTTGATGTTGCTCACTACATCCTCAATCGCTTAAATAGCGGTTCAGGAATCGCTTTGACGATCCCCATAATAATGCGCCAAAACCAGGGGAGATAGACGACGTTTTTTCTCTTCTCCACGGCTTTAACGATCGCTTTTCCAATTTTTTCTGGCGCTGCGTTAAGGATAACGCCTTCTTTCCCATAGGTCATGGCAGTATCCACAAAACCCGGCTTCACTGTGAGCACGTGTACGCCCATAGGGAACATTCGATTGCGCAATCCCTGTAAAAACGTCGTCAATCCCGCTTTTGCTGATCCGTAAATGTAGTTACTTTGACGTCCTCGATCTCCTGCTACGGAAGAAATTCCCACAATAAATCCCTTTTGGGATTTCCCTAACAGGTTTGCGGCATGAGTCAACGCTGAAACAGCTCCGACATAGTTCGCTTGGATGATGCGGTGGGCTTCGTTGAAATCAACAACCCCTTTCGATTGATCTCCCACCATTCCAAAACCGACATAAACCCCCTCTAGGCCATCCATCACTTTGGAGACGTTTTGAATAAAGGAAGCGTGACTTTCGTATGCGAGAGCGTTAAAAATTCCCCATTTGACAGGGACTTGAAAACGTATTTTTAGGTCTTCACCGATTCTTTCTAAATCGTTGATATCGCGTCCGGCAAGGTATAGGGCGTAACCTTTTTGCGCGAAAGCCACTGCTGTTGCACGAGCGATGGGAGAAGATGCTCCAAGAATTAGTACAGAACGGCTCATTTCTCTTCCTCCATTTTTAACCGCCGAGACAGATCGGATTGATTCAACCAATGAGGATCCACTTTACGCTTCTCGCGCAACCACTCCGGAAAACGGGGATACATTTGACGAAACGCTGATGGGGACACTCGTGCATCTTTTGCGAGATAGATGCGTCCACCAAATTTCAATAACTCTAAATCGATGCGATTCAGAAGTTCCAAAACGTGTGAGTTCATAGGGAGATCCAAAGCCAAAGTGAACCCTTCATGAGGAAACGACAAATAACCCGGATTTTGAGGACCGAACCTTTTGAGCACCGCCAAGAACGATGGCATTCCGGAGTCTGCAAACAATGCTAAAATGGATTTTAATCCTACACCCGCAGTGTGGTGAGGGAGAACAAACTGGTACTGGACAAATCCGCGCTTACCGTACAGCTTATTCCACGATTCTACGCCATCGAGAGGGTAAAAGAAGGAGTCGTAATCGGTGATGAAGGGAGATTTTTTTCCTGACTGACAAACGTAATAGAGAGAATTAAAAAGCTTTACCGTGGTCTTAGAAATCACCCAAGAAGGGAAATAGAAGGGGATTGACGCTTTTGATTTATCTTTGAGCGTTAAGAGATCTACGCCGGGAGAGAGATCTTCTTTTAAGGCGTGATGTCCTGTCATGACGACGCCGCGCCCGAGGGAATCCCCTTTTGCGAGGCAATCGATCCAAGCTACAGAATACAGATCATCTTTAGAGGGATCATTGAGTATTTGCAGCATCTCATCTAAATTTTTTGCCGGCAGATGAGTCACTTTCATATAAGCCGTTTCGATTGGAATCAACTGGAGAGTTAACTCCTGGATGATGCCTGTCAGGCCCATTCCCCCTGCCGTAGCCCAAAACAGCTCGCTACGCACTTCCGATGAACACTTCATCGTCTGGTGGTCCGCCAGAAGAATTTGAATCTCTTTGACATGTTGAGCAAAAGAACCGGCATGGTGGTGATTTTTTCCGTGCACATCGCAAGCGAAGCAGCCGCCCACCGTTGCAAATTTTGTTCCCGGCGTGACAGGTAAAAACCATCCGCGAGGAACAAACGTTTCAAGAATCTCCGCTAACGTTACTCCCGCTTCGACACGCAGCAGCCCTTTCTTGTCGTCGAAGTCTAACATGCGATTCAATCGCTGCATTAAAATCACTTTTCCGGAGGAGTTTAGAGAAGCGTCGCCGTAGCTGCGTCCTAAACCTCTAGGAAGATACGGTTCTTTTAAGGGAAGGAGTTGGCTGATACGTTCGGGTCGCATCACATCGCATCGTGATTTTGGGTACAATCCCCACCCTGATAGTTCTTCTGTCGATGATTTTGTCATTTTTTTTAAGCCGTTCCCTCTGAAAAGACGAGTTTAGCAAAAAATGCCCTTCTTCTGGTACAATTTACTTTATGAATAGAAAAAAAATTATAGTGACTGGTGCTGCAGGTTTTATTGGATTTCATCTTTCGCGGGCGTTGAAAGCGCGAGGCGATGAGGTGATCGGCATTGACAACTTTAACAGCTACTACGACCCGAAATTAAAGCGGCAAAGAGAAAAAATTTTAAAGGATGAAGGGATCTCCATCATTGAAGGGGATTTGTGCAATCCAAAAACCCTTGAAAATGCTTTCCAAAGGCACCAACCTACGCATCTTGTTCATCTAGCTGCGCAAGCCGGGGTGCGCTACTCCATCGATCATCCTCAAGCTTATGTCGACAGTAATATTAACGCATTTCTCCATGTTCTTGAGTGCTGTAGACGACACCCAAATGTCCCGCTGACTTTTGCGTCCTCCTCCTCCGTTTACGGAACAAATACCAAAGTTCCGTTTAGTGAAACGGACATGGCAGATCATCCTGCAAGTTTTTATGGAGCGACAAAGAAAGCGAACGAATTGATGGCTTACAGTTACCATCAAATGTACGGCATCAAAGCAACGGGATTGCGATTTTTTACTGTTTATGGTCCGTGGGGACGTCCTGACATGGCTTATTTCAGCTTTTCTGAGGCTATAGCAAAAGGGAATCCGATCAACATCTACAACTACGGAAACATGGAACGGGATTTCACGTATATCACCGATATCGTCGATGGTATCATCGCCGCTGTGGATTTAGAAGCTTCTTGGGAAATTTTCAATTTAGGGAATCACACTCCGGTAAAGC
>CAMFKA010000027.1 GCA_945957185.1 uncultured Chlamydiaceae bacterium
ACGATGTAACGATGTAACGATGTAACGATGTAACGATGTAACGATGTAACGATGTTGTTTCTATTCCGCGGTTATGTTTGTGAAAATTAATTAAAAAGTTCTTGAATTGTTAATGACGATTTTAGAAAATATATCGTTATATCGTTATATCGTTATATCGTTATATCGTTATATCGTTATATCGTTACATCGTTACATCGTCTCTTTCTCCCCATCACCCATCATCTAACGGGGTCGTACTTCATCCGTACACCCGCATCGTTGACCGTTTTCCGATACACCCAGGGATCGTTGTTCTCCCTCAAAAGCCTGTCACACCCCATCGGAAATCCTACAAAAAATCCATACTTGCGGATAGCATCAAGCATGTACTGCGAACTGCTCGGGATGAAGTGACTTCTAGGACCATCCGCAGGAGAAATCACTTCCTGATGAAAGATAATTACTTTCTCCGCTACAACGCTCAACGGTGTTGGACTCGCTCTCTCTTGGCAGTGAGAAACATTTTTGTGAGTCAAGTCAGCATCTTTTCCCCACGGCTCTTCTGCTATTAACAGTCCTGAAACGGTGAGTAAGAGAAGATATCTCATCAAAATGACTTGCTAAAGTGGAAAATAGGAAACAATTTGTTTTGATACATCATTTCCTTTGTGTTTGCTTCGTACAACCGCTCGTTATACTCTTGGGCTGCTAACCCCGCTCCATTGATTCCCCCAAAATACCAACCCGTTTCAAAACTGAGGGTGATAAGTGCGGCAGGGACGTTACGGTTGTTAAAAAATGCCCACGCTGCACCTATGAACAGGGCATTGATCAAGAACGATGTGACGGCAGTTTTTTTTTGACCCACATAGTAGTAGCCTGCTCCGGGAAGAATCGCGTTCAGTGTGCGCGCTTTTGTAACCGATTTTTTGCAATACTCAAACGCGGCAAGGTATTCGACTACGGGTTCCCCGTCGGGAAGTTGCTCGGCAAGCTCGTAGGAGTGAAGAATCTCTCCTTCGCTTAGCGACGTGTACAATTCTAGAGAAGTTGCCTTTTCCGGATTCCTCTCACGTATCATCTCCAACACCGCTGCGGCTTTCTCACACTTTCCGGAACGATGGTAAGAGTCGTACAACATAATTAATAGATCGTCATAAAGTGGAAAGGCTTCAGGAGTGGCGATAAAGAGTGTAGAATCTTCAAACTGCTCCGTCACTTCTTTATACTTCCCTCCAAGGTAGTACGCCAAAAGGATGGTATAATCAATTTGTTGTCTGCGCTCCATATTTTTTCCGGGAGGCATCAGAAATTTCGCTCTTTTTAACGCCGTAATCGAGCGATACAGATCATTCTCTTTGAGAAACTCCTGACCAATGAGCAGCTCCTTTCCCCACAAGCTGAAAAGTTCCTTTTCATCGAGCTCTTCAAATCCTTCCGGTAGCGAACGGATAGCGCAAACATTGGGAGTAGAGGAGATGTGGGGATGGAATGTGTTGCACGTAGTGGTGCACGAAGCGCACCCTACCGAACAAAGTAATAGCAGGGTGATGGCTTTTTGTCGCCACGATCCCTGCGCGTTTCTAGCGGAAGTCATCTCTGTATTCAAATTCCGGGCTGAGAGGGTTTTGCGGTCTCGATTGGAGGTTCATAAAGTTCAACGCTTCTTCAACAGCGATAACATCCATCGCTTTCATACGTTTTTTGTAGTTGTAGATCCCTTGCTGACAGTCTGTCAACTTGTTGATCTCTTCTTCGGTATCGATAATTTGCGGACGTACGAAAAGAATCAAATTGTTTTTGGTGTTCTTGTCCTGAGTGCTCTTAAATGCAGCGCCAATCACCGGAATCCCTCCCAAGCAAGGCACTTGGCTTGTGGTATCGGTAATGGTGTCTTCTAATAGACCACTCAAAATCAAGAAACATCCGTTAGGGATGTGCACACGTGTTGTCGTTTTGCTGATAGAAGTGGAAGGCCCTGCGCCGGTGCTGTTGTCTACATCGCTAAGCGTGACGATATCGGAACGCTCTTGTGCAATTTCTAATGTGACCACATCGGAGTTTCCAAGGTACGGAGTCACACGTAAACGTGTTCCCACATCGCGGTATTCGAAGTTTCTCGTCACGGCATTCCCGTCGACGTTAGAGATCGCTTGCGTTTGGAAGCTGGTGTTCACTCCGACAAAAATCTCTGCAGGAACGCTGTCCTCTGTGATGATTTTCGGATTCAAGACTAAGCTTCCTGCTTGTCTCGTCTGAATAGCTTCGACAAGCGCTGCTATCGAGTTGAATTCAACACCCAAGAGACGGTCGATGATTTTTGAACCGATCACGCCAAGCGAGAATGTTCCCGGACGTTGGAACGCTCCGGGTGCAGGGAATCGAACGCCCGCATTGATGTCTTGGATGGCGTTGATCGCTCCCGATTGGGGAGGAGCAAAGGCAACTTGCCCCGCTTCCCATTCACCGCGGTTGCGATCGCTCCATGCGACGCTGTAGTTGAGTGAGTCGGAAATCGTCGTTCTCATGATGAGCATTTCGATGAAGACTTGTCGCAGAGGTTGGTCGATCACGTCGATGAGGTATTCGATTTTTTCTAACGCGCTGGAAGCTCCGCTGAAGATAAGGGAGTTCGAGGTTTCGAGCCACTGGACGCTAGAGAGGGCTGCTGCGAGAGGTTCGTTGCTTCTTCCTCCGTTTGTAATCAATGCTTCGGCCATCTTTTGCATCGAATTCTCAATTTCGAAGCCTTTGCGGTAGCGCAATTTGTGGATGTAGAATTGATTTCGCTTCTTCTCTTTGTAAGGAATCGGTGCGCTTTGCGGTGCAGGGCGAGCCAATTTATCAATTGTAATCGATTCGTTTGGATCGAGAAGGAAGGTCCATGTTCCCAATTCGTCTAGCTTCCAATCTCCTTTCGGCTGGTTGTCGCTAGCTTCGGTGGAACCGGGGATAAATTCCCAGTTGCCGTTGGAGTCGACAGTCCATTTTCCGACGGGAGGCGTATTTTGGTTGGAAGGGATCTCGGGATTGAACTCTACTTTTAATGTCCAATTTCCCTGTGGATCGAGACTCCAAGGGGAAGTGATCTGTTTCGGAGGCTTAGGAAGTGTTTCAGTGCCTTGTGGAGAAGTTACCGTCTGAGTTCCCAAAAGCGGAACTGAAACTGGCGGCGGTGTAAATTGCGGATTGAAAGGTTGCGTTTCCAATGAGGGAGAAGCAACAGCTTCCGGAACATAGGGAGCATCGTTAAGGAAAACACCGGGAGAGGGGAGGTTCTCTTGTTTGGATTCGAACGTCGGAGTTTGGTATTTGAAGTCGCGGTAGTCGTAAATTTTGTTTGTCTTCTGGTTTTGATCCATATGTTGCAAGATGGAAATGGTCCGTTCGACAAGGTAGGGGGACGATACAATAAAGATGCTGTTAGCGGATTTGTGAGGGACAAAAATCAGCGGTTGATCGTTAGCGATCGGTTGCATGATTTGCCCTGTCATCTGAATGAGCGCATCCATCGAACTGTTGCGCACGACATACTGACCGATCACCATGCCGCTTTTAGGGGCATCGAGGTTGCGGATAAGTTTGCTGATTTCCGCGACGTTAGACGTTAAATCTGTGACAACGATGTGGTTGGACTCTTTGAGAACATCGAGAATCGAGTTTTGCGAAATAAGAGGTCGAATGATGTGTGCCACTTTTTCCGCATCGCTAGAGTTCAGGCGGAACACTTGAGTGACAATTTCGTTGTCGGTATTATTGGGGTTGAGAGCGTCTCCTGAAACCACTTTTGAGATCGCCTGTACCGCTTTGTTTTTGTGGATGATCAGGTTGTTGCCCTGCTCGATCAGCTGCAAGTCGTGAATACGGAGCTCTTGAATCAACGCTGTCAATATGTTTTCAATGGTAGTGGCTTCTTCGGAGACGATTGTCACGTTGAATTGAAGGTCGCTTTCATCAAAAACAAAGTTTTTGTTCGAAATGCGGCTGATAAAACGGATAAATTCGATGATGCTGACATTGTTATAGTTGATGGTGATCATTCTGGATTGATCAGGCGTTGTAGTAGGAGGCGTTGCAAAGAGAACAGGTGCCGGCGCTTCGGGGAGAATGTTAGTTGTTGTTCGAGGTTCCTCTTGAGCAATCTCGTCGCTTCTTTCAAGACTTTTCAGAGAGATGATGGGGCTGCTCGGAGGGTTATAAGGCTCAAAATCAGAAAAACTCGTGTTAAAACGCCCGGAAGGAATCGCGTGAGGGATTTCTCCATCGACAGGCCAAAAAAGGCTTTCTAATTGGTCGTCAGAAAGTGCACGGAGAGGGGACGCGCTTAAAAAACAAGCGGTGAATGCTGCTCCGAGCTTCAGAATCAGATGTTTAGAACATTTATTTTTCATATTATTATTAGGGAATTTTACATTTCCGGAATACTTGTTATTTCAAAATCCCTAATTATTTTCCAGTCTAATCCTTCGATTCGCCCATCTTTTTTACGGAATGTCAAATTTCTCAGATTGAAGCTACCGGATTATTCGATCCCGTGCCTGTGCCCGCCCTTTTGATTAAAATTTCTTTACAGCTAACCCCAATAAGTAAAAGAGACAAAAAAGGACAAGGGACATAAACGACGAAAAGGACGTAAAGGACTAAGGACAAGGGACGGATGGACATTAATGACGAGCATTCATAAATACAGTCCTTTATGTCGTTTGTCCTTGGTCCTTTACGTCCTTTTCGTCGTTTATGTCCCCTGTCCCTTTTAGCCATGGTCTTTTTAACGCAATTTATTATAGCACACTAGAAATCGGGGGTTATATTAGATAATCTGGAAGGCTGTTAGGGTGACAGCGTCTTCAACATTAGGGACATGCGTCATGTGAATCTTGATCTTTCGCATCAAAGACTCCACCAACGACTTCACTCGACTCTTTTGATTTCCGGCTTCCAAAATTTCTTGCATCGCCAGAATCAACAGCGATTTTGGGAACTCACTTTCCTTGTTCGGCGTTTCGGCAAAGGTGATCCCACGAACCAATAACACAATTTCTCCCGCATTCCATGCGTGTGTTGTCGCTTTATATTCCGAAGACTCATTCAACCCCAATGCCGGAGTTTCTGCGTGCAGCTCTTCAAGCTGCTGCGACAAGATCCACGCTTGCGCAGTTCCTGATTGTAAAAGCCTGACCTTATTGCTTTTGGGCATAAGAGTCACGTAGCTCATGGAAAAAATTTGATCCATTCTGTCGTGCACCAGCAACGCATTTAATGTCGTAGCGACAGCTTCATCGTCCAATTCATTATTCCATAACGCTTTCATCATCCCGCGAACGACTGCGGCGTAAATGATCCCTTCGGCTCCTTTAACGGAGGATTCTCCCCCCATCCACACGTGCTCGCCGTTCTCGAGAGTGTGATGCTCACGGATGGATCCCACCAGTTTTTGCGGGGTGGTGCGCAGCATAGCAAAATCGATATTGGCCCAATCGGGAGCTTTCGTGGGTGTTAAAGCGGTATCATCGAAGCGAAAGTTTTCTGTGAATTCGCTGATAGGATCTGTAGCTTTTTTTTCTTTATCGATATGGGAGGAGTTGAGATAGCTTGTAATGGCTGTAATGTAATCGACAATGTCTTGGTAGCGGTCCTCTTGCTTTGGCTGCAGCGCGTGAGCAAGAATTTTCTGGAGCCCTTTAGGCATCATAGACAGATGAACTTGCCCGTGGCTGAGACGTCCTAAAACCAATTCGTAGGTGATAATTCCCAATGAATAGATATCAGAAGGGTAGGATAACTCGGAAGGGTTGTTCCTTTGCTCGGGACTCATATAAACCGGTGTTCCCACAAGGCGTTTCGAATCCCCCGCATTTTGGTCTTCAGTCATAATTTGGGCGATTCCAAAATCGATTACCTTCACTGTGCCGTGTTCGTTAATCAAAATGTTTTCCGGCTTTAGATCGCGGTGAATGATCCCGTGGGTATGAAGGTGGCAAAGGGCGTAGGAGATGTCCAAAGTCACTTCTAATGCTCTTTTAAGCGACAACGGAGTTTGCAAAAGGTATTGCCGAAGCGAAATCCCTTGGATGAATTCCATGGCGATGTAGAGTCCGCCTTCCCATTTTCCGTGTCCATACAGTTTGACGATGTTCGGATGGTCGGCTAGAGCGATAATTTCGGCTTCGCGTAAGAATCTTTCCACAATATCAGGCTGCGACAGGAATTTTTCTGACAAGACTTTGATCGTGGTGGGTTCTTTGGTTTCCGGGTGAGTGCCGAGGTAGAGGACGCTCATCCCCCCATGTTCCAGCAGCCCTTCGATGGTGTAGGGGCCTATTTTTTTTGGAATAGGGGCGTTTGAGGGCGTCTTTGAGTGAGATTGATTTCCGGGAAGCGTGTTTTGTTTGTGAAATTTTGACACTTCCACAAGCGACCTCGAGCGTTATTAACCGATATCGATAATTCTTACACCCAAGTTGTCTCCCAACGAGAGCAACTCTGCTTTTGCGATTTTTTGACCGTTGACCACGAGGTCGACGCCGTTTTCGGGGTGAATATCGAGTTCAAGCATATTTCCGGGTTGCAATTCCATAATTTTTTGGATACTCATCCGAATGCGGCCCACTTCAACAACGATATCAAGAGGGATTTCGTGTGGAGCTACAGGTTTGGTGGAGAGGATGCGGTGCGGTCTTTCTGCAGGTGCGTGGGAGTGCTCTTCTTCTGCAGCTTCCACTTCGTTTTCCTCTTGGACAGAATTGAAAGCTTCTTCGTCATCTTCGTGATGTTCTTCTTCCTGATGCTCCTCTTCCACTTCTTCTTCGGTCTGATCGTAGTTTTCTGTCTCTTCCAGTGTGGAGAATTCAGTCTCTTCTTCCGAAAATTCGGTGCCGCTTTCGCTGAAATCTACGTTTTCTTCATCATCATCAAATTTTTTGTTAGGCATTGGAGCTAAATCCTCGCGGTATAGGGGATGTTCTAATATCTTTATGTTGCCATCTTTTAATTTTCCACGGAAGAGTAGATCACCGTTGACAGTGAGAAGGACTCTTCCTTTTTTACCGGAAGGTTCTAGGGAGCAAGAGTCTAACCCAATGAAATCTCCCGGTTTAATTGTTTTCCATTCCCGCAAGGGCATATGGATATGACCGGCTTGTAGGTGGATTGCCAATTCGATTTTTTCAGCCAACGCGGGATTCAGAGGCACAGATAAACTTTTAGGGATGTAGTGTGATTTCCACGCTTGTCGAAAGGCGGGTGGAATGACGACACGACCGGTGGCTTTGGTTTGGTTCAGCTCGATGTAGACGTCGAAGCAGTGCGCTGTGTCAAAAGAAAATTCCTCGGGCGTTGTCTCCATCTGAAAAGAGAGGGATTGGTCAAAAGAAGCTTTGTTGATGGAGTGGATGGCTTCCATAACCATGAACGTAAAGAATGGTTGAGTCATCTCGGATTGGAGCGGCAACGGAGTCTCTTCCGTAGTCAGCAATGCGGACATGAGTTTGGTGACATCCATATCGGACATGGCAAAATAGAGGGGCTGATTCAAAGGCGAGACAGTGATTGCGTGGATTTGCGATGGGGAGCCCACTCCGGCTAAAATATCTTCTCCCGATTTTTGCGTGATATTCGAACGGGAAACGTAGAAATGTTTCGCATGGAGCTTTGCTTGTAGAAATTCGATGAGAGCGCTCCAGGGAAATGCAGGAGCTGCGCCGAAAAGGGGAACATCGTCATTGGAAATGAGGTCGGGAGAAACCGGTTTTATCCAATCGAATGGAATGTGATGTGGTCGTTGAGTTTGAGAAGACAATTAATCTTATCCTTTTTTCTTCTGTTGCCGTTGTTGTTGCTGTTCTTGCCCTTGTCCCTGTCCCTGTTGTTGCTGCTCTTGATCCCTCTGTTCTGCCTGTGCAGTGTAAAGAGGGGTGGCTGCCTGCGTAGTAGTCGTTATAATATGGACATTGTAGCCTTCTTTATTCAATGCTAATAATAACGATTCTCGGTTTACTCTGCTATCAAGAATATCCTTCGCTTGCTGGGAAAGGTTTTCAAACGCGATATTGAATTCACCACGGGCGCTTTCGAAGCTTGTCACTTTGATTTGAGCTCCTTCAAACATCGGCGGATGTCGAATGGTGATGACTGTATCTGTGACCTCTCCAGTCTTAACCACATACATCTCTTTTACTATTTGGTCAACCAGTTCTTTCAGCTGTGCTGCAGGGCGTGGAGCCTCTGCTTGTTTGACATCGCCCAGTGGGTTGACTAACGGCTGTTGCTGTTGTCCTTGAGATAGTGCACTCAAGCGCGCGGCATCGGGGTTGTCATCTTTTGATTTGGAAGTGTGTTCGGTCTCGATTTGGAAGCCGCCTCTGTCTTCAGTGCTGATTTTTTTCGATTTTTCGGAGCCGGTTTGAGGTTGCTCCTGTTTTTTTGCGTCCTTAGATGCCACTTCGGTTTCGCGAGTATAGGCGGCGGAAAGGTGTTCCGCTTCGGTGTTTTTGGTGTCGGCAGTTTCTTTATTGGGAACCACTACTTTTTGCTGCTGAAAAAGTTCTTCGGGTTTTGCTTTTTCCTTTCCTGACAGCATTTTATTTTCGGCCATTTCCACCAACACCTCTTCCGAAGGCATTTCAGGGGGGGCAGCAGGAAAAGGTTGCGGAGCAGGCTTTCTGGCAGACATTTCGAAAATGCTTGCTGGTTTCTCTTTCGTCGTTGCCGCATCAGTTTTACCCTCTTCGGTCTCGGCGACGTCATCTCCTGCCTTCTCTTTGACGTTATCGTCGTCTTGTTCCGGATTCTTCGATGCCCGCTCTTCTCTTTTCATGACTTTTTCGAAGTTCTTTGTACGGGAGGCGTCTCCGGAAGGGCGTCCAAGACCATCGGAAGAGGAGGAAGATCTCGCAGGCGTCGTATTGAAGCGCATATCTGGGTTTACCATAAAAAACTCTCCTTACCGCATTTTTAACGATTTGCGGCGATTTTGATTTGTGGTGTAGATGGTCGATCCAAGTTCATCCTGCTCGCGGCCTTCGATGATGTCTGATTCTCTACGCATCTCTCGCTCCCAGTCTTCGCGGTGTGTTTCTAGTTTGTCCAGTTCAATTCTACGTAATTTTAGGTCGTGTCGCGCTTCTTCAAGCGCTTTTTCTGCTAATTCCACTTGGTCGCGTTGCTCTTTGACCTTCTTCTCTTCCACCTTCACTTTCTCTAAAGCCACCTTGAGGTAGGCTTTCATCTGCATAATCTTGCCGGTGTTGGTTCCTTGATCTAACTCATCACGGAGTTGCTGGAGCTTCGAGTTGTGGTGCTCTTTCGCTTTGTCACGCTCAGCTTCCCGCTCTTTCAGCTTCTCTTGCTCTTTCTCAAGGATGGTTTTTTTCTCTTGCACCACCTTTTCTTGGTCTTCGACCCGTTTCTTTTTCACCTCTAGCACTTGCAGCAGCGGATAGACAACTTTTGCCATAATGAGTTCTCCGACTGCTATTTAAAGATCGATCTAAGCAGCTGCATCGATTCTGCAAAGGAGCATTTCTCTTCGATCGATTGCTTCAAAAACTTCATCACTTTTTCGATGTGGTCGATGGCAAAATCTCCCATTTTGTCAGCGCCTCGCTTGTACTCGCCAATTTTAATCAACAATTCGTTTTTCTTGTAGTTTGCGAGTACCTCTTTTAGCTTTCCAACGAGTTGTAAATGCTCTTTGGGGACGATAGAGGTCATCACCCGGCTGACCGATTCCAAAATGCTGATGGCAGGGTAGTGGTATTGCCGCGCGAGTTCTGCGGAGAGGATGATGTGTCCGTCGAGGATGGATCTCACTTCATCCGCAACGGGTTCGTTCATGTCGTCACCCGCAACAAGGATGGTGTAGAAGGCTGTAATGGAGCCCACATCCGAATTTCCGGAACGTTCTAGCAGTTTAGGTAAAGTTGCGAATACGGATGGAGTGTACCCCGCACGTGCCGGAGGCTCTCCCGCAGCCAACCCCACCTCACGCAACGCTCTGGCGAAACGAGTGACCGAGTCCATCATCAGAATAACGGATTTTCCTTGGTCTCTAAAGTACTCTGCAATCGCTGTTCCGACGTATGCGGCGTTTAAACGGAGTTGTGAGGCTTGGTCAGAGGTCGACACAATAAGGACGGAGCGTTTTAATCCTTCCGGACCGAGATCTTTTTCGATAAAGTCGCGCAGCTCGCGGCCCCGCTCTCCGATGAGCGCGATGACGTTGACATCGGCGACAGCGTTTCTAGCAATCATACCGAGAGTTGTAGATTTTCCTCCCCCTGCCGCAGCGAAAATACCTACCCGTTGCCCTTGACCTACTGTCAAGCAAGAGTCGATTGCCCGCACCCCTGTAGTGATAGGCTCGCTAATTCTTTTTCGTTTCGTCGCATCGGGAGGCGATTGTAAGACGGGGTACTCTTCAGTGCATTCGAGCGGTCCCATCGTTTCAGTATCGAGAGGTTCACCCAATCCGTTTAAAATTCGTCCCAAAAGTTGGGGACCGACTTTGATTTTCAATGGGCTGTGGGTGGGAATCACTTCGCTGGAAGGCCCAATACCGGTCATTTCGCCGAGCGGAGACAGGAACACCTCTTCTTGGGTGAATCCGACAACTTCGGTAAGTAATGGGGGGCCGTCGCGTTGAACTAAGCAGATTTCGCCGATTTTGACGCCGGGGACTACGGCTTTGATGAGCATCCCCACAGTTTCGGTGATTCTTCCGTTGACTGTCGAGAGTTCTACATCTTCTAAGCTTCCAATCAATCTATCAAATTGGTCATCTAAACTCATAGCAGCCTCGGTTCTAAAAAAAAGCGGAGCTAAAAGCCCCGCCTAAAAGGGTTAACAATTACACTTGCACGTTCATGATCGTTTTTGTCGATTCGATTGCCTTGCTCAGCAGGCTGGTAAATAATTCAATTTCTTGTTGGATGAACCCGACCTTAATTTGCAGCGACAACATCGTTGCGGGGGACATCTCTTTCTTTTGAAGCTGCATCGTCGCCATATCTGTCTGGATGCTTTCCAGTCGCGCTTGCCCGTCTCCGAGGAGGTTGAGGAAGTTTTCAATAGGAGATTTTCCACTAGCTTTTGCGTTAGGGGAGTATTCGACACCTGCGCGATCGAGCGAAACTTTCAGGCTTTCGTCGATATGGGATAGTTTGTTTTTCAGGACATCGTGAGTGGAGCCTTCAGGTAAGTTCGAAATCGAAGACAGCTTCGATTTCAAGTCTTCCATCTGCCCCGAGACTTCTTTCGCTTTGCTCAGAAAATCATCCGGAGAAGCGCCTTTTAATCCGTCGACTTTAGAATTAAGCTGATGCACCTCATCCATCAAACTGGTACGAGTGATCTGCTCATTCTTATTCGGTTCGATCGGTTGGACTTGGTGCGTCTGCTCCGTCATCAACGAATCGAATTTTTCTCTGTTAGGCTGTTCTACTGTCTCAGGCTGGAGATCTTGAGCATTGATGGCGTTCTTTTTCTCTGCGCCTGAAACGGCTTCTACACCTTCAATAGCATCTTTATGTGTGCTCATAACTAAATTCCTCGCTAAATAAGTGGCTGTTTAACGCCCTTCAGCATCCGAACCGCAGCACTAGGCACAACTAATACAAACGCTTGTTTGAAGTGTGAATTTGTATTTTTATCACGAAGATAAAATCCAAAAACTTTTCAAACGAGCTGTCTGGCGCGCGCATGCCTAGTTGCGGCTGTTCTGGTGCTGAAACCGAGGCAGCCACCTCTGTTAAAGGTCTACGTCACGTCCCGCGATTGTCGTTGAAGAAAGGGGATTTGGATTTGGAAAGATCCTTTTCACTCCACTCCAACGCAATAGCCCCCAAGGACTTTACCGTGGGGTCGTCTGTCTTGCCCATAGCGTCTTGGATGAGTTGTTCGCCTTGTTTGCGTTTGGCTTTGTTAAGCACATAACACATCCCCAAGAAGGTTTGGGCTAACATATTATCAGGTTCTGCTTTCACCACTTCTTCAAAAGTCTGGGTAGCAGTACGCATTTCCAGCTTGTTCAGAGCGATGTATCCGAGTCCGATTTTAGGAACGACCGATTCCGGTCTTAAAATTTGAGCCGCATTGAATAGTCTTGTTGCGCTGGATTCGTCGAGTTGTTTGACAGCGACGAAGCCCATCTCGATAAAGAGTGCGAAGTCATTGGCGAATTCGTTCATCAGCAGCGAAGTCATCTGCGAACCCCATAATTATTAATAAATATGCGGGCCACCAAGGGAGCTTCGCGACAAAGACTCCACTCGGCGACCCGTTATGGATAGGGCGGATTGGACCCGCCCGCACCATAGTGCTAAGTAATTAATTACCTAGCGATCTTACTTGCCATTGTGTTGATGGCAGTATTCGATGCCGACACTACACCGGCAGACATCTCTGACAGCTGCGATAAGTGGTTCATTAACATTTGCATCTCGAACATATCACCGATACTGATCGAGCTTTTCATGTCTTTGATTTTTGAAAGCTTTGCTTTCACGCTTGCAGTAGCATCGTCAACGATTTTAAATAACTGTTGGACGTTTAAGCCCGAACGTACGTTGTCGCCACCAAAACTTTTTGGGTCAGCCATAATGTTATCTCCATGTTTTTTTAACGGAGGTTAACATTGAGCTACTGATCCATACTCGAAATTACATTTCCCGGATTCCAGGCTACGAACCTGGGATCCACTTCTGGATCAGAACAATGATAAACCGTATTCTCTATTTATTTGGGGCTTATCCTCGACATCACCTTTTGAATCGAGGTATAACCCTGGAGCAGCGAGCCAAATCGATCGAAATCCTCTTTGGCTTCTCCACTCCGTAATATTCCCTTCACTCTTTGAACTTTTTCGTCTACCTTCCCTTTCATCTCGTTAAATTTCGAGCGGTTGCGAAGCTCAATTTCCAAGTCGAAGAAAAACTCGTCTTGCTTCTTTTTTTTATTTTGGCTTTCTAGTCCAAACATAATTCACCTCGTTTGCCGCTCAACTTCTCGGTTTTCGGTAGAGACTCAATTCATCCTAACTTAATTCTAGCACTAGCAGATTAATTCTCGCAATATCGCTTTGTTAATTCAAATATTTTCTTACCATTTCTTTATACAGGGGCGAAGCAACAATATCGTCAAGAGTATGTTTTAGGCATTGTTCTTAGCATTACATGAAGCGATTGTTAATTTACTGTTAAGATTCCTGCTTACATCTCGTATAGATGGTGTTCGATATCACTTATGTCGTTGTAACAGAGTTCTTTATTGAGCTCCGCCACAATCGACTTTCTCACTTGAGGAGTTAGATGACGTCTCAACATTCCCAGAAACGCCGGACCTGCCATGATGTATAGCCTGTCATAACCGTGCTCTTCTTTGCATTTCGATAGAGTGGCAGCGAGTTCAGCTGCGAATTTATCTGCTTCTAGTTGTTTGGGTTCCATTTCAGATTGATAAGTGTAGCGCGATACCCCACCTCTTTGGAATCCTCTGCCCGGTTTTGACGTCGCTAGATCTTGGTTATGGAGTCGACTTTCCGGATGTTGATAACAGGCGATTTCTTGTAGTTTAGGGAATTTGCAGACTTGGTAGATTTTTGCCTGAGCGGCATCAGCGACGACAACCCAAGTGGGCAGGTGGTGGTTATTATTAAGCATGGTTTCCTCCATAAGGATAGAGAATTTAAGGGCCATAGCTTAAACCTGATTATAACAAAGTGATAATTTATACCTAATTAGAAAAAAGTAGATTAACTAAAATCCCGTGCCCCACTTAAAGTTTCTACCAGATGCGGAGTAGTAAATTCCCCCTGCCCATGCC
>CAMFKA010000028.1 GCA_945957185.1 uncultured Chlamydiaceae bacterium
CGGATGAGATGATTGGGGCCAGTCGAAGGGTAAAGATACGACCGGAAAGGGTAGCTATTATGACGACTGTGGAGGCTAAAGGATGATGTTATCTTTCTCCCTGTCTACCGCATCTCTAAAAATACTTATATCATTCATGAAAACCTACCGTATACAAAAACAATTATACTACAATAAAATTAAGACAGTATTAAGACAACTAGAATATTTCGACTTTTCTTGCGATAGCACATAAACCGTCGTTTGTGTACAATCCCCAGCAAAAAAGCAGGTGTGTTCCAAGTGAAATTTTTGCGTCTCCCCCCTTATCTTTTCTGTCTTCTTGTTATCCTTCTTCTCAAGGCAGCTCTACTCACCGCAATTGCCGCATGGTCAGGAATTGGGCTCTCCCCCGATGAAGCGCAATACTGGACCTGGAGCCAACGCCTTGCCCTTGGGTACTATAGCAAACCTCCGGGAATTGCCTGGCAAATTGCTGCAGGAACGTATTTTTTGGGGGATACCGTAGGGGGAGTTCGGTTGTTTGCGCAAGTCATTGGCATCGTCTTTCCTTTGCTTCTCTACGCTTTAGCAAAAAAAGCTGATCTCTCGGATAAACAGGCATTTTGGGCTGCACTTGTTGCTGCGCTCTCACCTCTGGGGTGGTTAGCATCGCTATTGGCGATTACTGATGGAGGACTGATCCTATTTTGGTGTTTGGCAATGATTTTTGTGATGAAAAGTCCTCCAAATTACATCGCCGTCGGGATTTGTATCGCTTTGGGAGCGCTCTTCAAATGGCCTATCTATTGGTTTTGGCTGCTCCTTGGTGTCGCAATCCCCTTTGTTCCGCGCCTTTGGAACCGCACTTTAGTCCCCGGAGTAGTGATCTCCTTGCTCGGACTGCTCCCCAGCTTGATCTGGAATGTGTCTAACGATTGGGTCACCTTTCGACACGTCGAAGCCACCATCGTCAGCGAAAACCTTCCGGACACCGGTACAACGATGTTAATGAAGGGGAATTTTTGGGACTTTTTAGGCTCGCAAGCAGCGCTGTTATCTCCGATTTTATTTATTTTATTGATTGGCGCGGTCGTGGAAGCAACGAAAAGGTGGAAATCGATCTCCGACCCTCTCAAAATCTGTTATCTCTTTGGTGTTGTTCCTTTGGCGCTATTTTTAGTGGCAGCAATTTTCAAAAAGATGCAGGGAAATTGGTGTCAATTTGCTTATCCCAGTTTGCTGATTTTACTGGTGTGGTACGCCTCCGAGAAGTGGTTAAAGTGGGGGTTGATCGTTTCTTGCGCTCTTGTTGCTATCGTCTTTTCCGTTCCGGGACTTATTAAAATGGGGGCGCCCATTTCCCCTAAAATCAATCCATTCAAGCACAATGTGGGTTGGGAACACATTTCGGGAGCCCTTACAGAGCTTGGATACGACCCTCAAAAGGAATTTTTGTTTGCAGACAAATATCAAACGACCGCGATTTCTTGGTTTTACGGTCCGGAGCAGCGCCCTAGCTACTTTTTTAACTTGCAAGGAGTGAGGCTTAATCAGTTCTCCTTTTGGTCAGGCATGGAGCAATTGGAAGTGGGGAATACAGGGTATTTCATCATCGTCGAAAACGAGCCTCACCTGACACGGCAGCGAGAGGATCTTTTACAAAAAATTCCGGTTCAGCTGTCCCCTTACTTCACTCAAGTGGACTTCTTGGGAGAGAAGCCTCTGTTTTTGGAAGCAAAAAAAATGTTAGTGTGGAAGTGCAATGGCTACAATGGAAAAGTCCCAGCGCAGAGCCACAAGTACTGACACTCTCATTTTTATGAAAGAACGGCCATCATCAGCTGCTTTGCTTCATCCAACGATTTCAAAGGAGGGGATAGATAGCGTCGGATGTCTGCTTGTTTACCGGCGTCCTCAGCTTTGCAGTCGACGATGTGGAGATAAAACTCATCAAACGGTTTAGTAGGAAGACTTCGATTTTCCGGCTGCACACAAGCTCCAAGTACATTGATGTAGCGGTACACCGTCTCCCCTTCCTCGTTTTTAAAAATGGAAATATAAAGATTAAATCCATTCTCTTGTCCGATATTTTCCGGAGGGTCAAATCCGCGGTTCATGATGTTTTCCATGATTGTGAAAATCGCTGAAGCGTTGATTCCTTGATGAAAAACGCTCATGACAGAAAAGAGATGGGGGTCTTTCACGTTTTTTTCAAATTTCTCCAGCACCCTGGCTTTATCTTCGCTATTTCCTACGAGAGGGATTTTTTGGAAATCGAGTGAAAAAAGTGATCTTTCCGCATCTTTGACAAATTGTTGGTAGTGACCATCTCCTTTTTTCCCTAGTTGTAATTTTTCAGGTCTTTCTCTGGGGAGATCTTGATGCAATCTCTTGAATGCGGCTTCTTTTTTAAGGATCTCCTCTGGGGAATGGCAATTTGTACCCTCAGTTCGTTGAAGGAGCTCTATCATACCACTGTGTTTAAATCCGAATTTAACAATCTCCTGCTTCGCTTTCACTTCCGTTGAACCCAAACTTGTGATTTCGCCCCACATCCAGTCCACTAATTCGGGAGATTGATTCAGAAGTTTAGCAACAGCTTCTGAAGATTTCGGGAGGTAAGGCTCGAGAAAATTAATCTTCAGCTCGGTGATATTTTGTCTTGTCGTCGAGAATCCTAGTCCGAGTTTTTCTGCTTTTTGAATCTTCCGTCTTATTTGGCTGCGAGTATCTCCCGGTTTATATTTTAATTCCTCGATGGTTTTGTGAAGTTCTTGAAATTTTTCCACTCGAGAAGCCAATGCCGGATTTATCGCTTCGATAGCGACAAGCAGTTTGGCAAAATCGGTGCTTTTATCCGAGTAGGTCTTTGTTAAAACCGGGATAATTTCGTTTGTCCCCAAACTGACGATGTTATCAATCAAAGCTTCGACTTTTTTCTCTAATTCCTGCTTTTTAACGCCATTTCCGGAAGCTTTTGAAGTGTTTTCTTTGTAGCTTGCTGCGTTGTTACAAAGATCCATGACACTGAAATGGAAAGAAGCTTGATCGAAACGTGTATTTGCTGACATAAAAACCGCCAACGTTAAATTATAATAAAGTAATGTAACCTTACATTTTAATTATAATTAAATAGTTTTTATTTATGCAAGACAGGAAATTTGGACAATCGTCCAACTGTTACCTTGGTGAAAAATCACGATCTGTGCGACAATGAATCCGCTGCTCTCTGGGACAGATGCGACATTAAAGCCGCCAACGATATTCTTTTTTTAAGGGGATGCGACGCGAAGAGTATACAGCTCCGGCGCTTTGCCGCTAGGACTTGAATCTTCGGGAGTGTCCCACCTATCTAAACCTAGTTGAAGGTTAGACGTGTCACCCCTCAGAGCAGCGTTTTTTTATTGCTTCTTTTGCCAGATTCTACCGTCGATAATGGTACGAAATTGATCGTGGCTCGAGTACTCGGCATGGAACATATAGTCTCCATTATCCTGAAGTTGGTACACTTCAAATCCTTCCATCGTCTCGTGCGCTCGAAATTCCCACGCTATCGTCCGCGGCTCTATCACACACTTGCCGCTGGCGCTGTTGACTAAATCGTTGTTGATTGTGATCAAACAACTCTCTTTTGTGATGTTGGAAAAAGAGTAACGGTTCGATAAAATATCTTCCGTCCCCTGCATTTCCACTTGCTGATTGCAGATGATTAAACCGTCCATCTCAGGCTCCACCATCCATTTGGTGTAGAATCGGATGTGATCCTTAGATGTACTAAAAGTGACTTTGCCCTCGCCGAGCCAATTGCCCGGAGAAAAAATAAACGCGTGTGAACTCATTAGAACATGTATCTCCGGCTATAAACACTTTGCAAAAGACCGAGAGCCGCCATTGTCGACAAAATGGAGGATCCCCCATACGTCACCAAAAGCAGCGGAACTCCGGTAATGGGGAGCATACCGCTCATCATCCCCACATTGACGATGATATGAATTGCTAAATAAACGGCAATTCCCGCGGAAAGCAGCCGACCAAACCCGCTGTTTGCGACGACACTTACCTGAAAACTAAAGTAAATCAAAGAATAAAACAACCCCATCATCACCAGAAGGCCTAAAAATCCGAATTCCTCTCCAAAAGCGGGGTAGACGGAATCAGTATAAGGAGCAGGAAGCCAGCCGCCGCCGGTGAACTCGCTCTTCCCCCACCCTTTCCCCGACATTCCCCCAATAGCAATGGCCGTGACGGCGGCTTTTTGGTGGTGAGTGTTCGGGTTTAGTCGATCGAACTGATACTCTTTTAACACTTTCGTCGCGTAGGGACGGATCTGTTCGTGAGTGACGACTTCAAGGAATAAAACGGAGACAATGAGCAACGCGGCAGCACCGCACCACGCCATCAATTTGATGACTGTCGGGTGGATATCTCCGAAATAGCACATCACCAAAGCGATAGGAAAAAGCACTAATGCCGTGCCCAAATCGGGCTGTTTCAAAATTAAAATAAACGGGATACCCACAATGATACCGGAGAAAAACGCCGTTCCTATTGTGCGGGAATCTTGGGAGCGTCGTTCCAGAAACCAACTTAATGCGATCACCAATGCGATCTTTGCATATTCGGATGGTTGGAAGCTGATGTTGATGCCGGGGATTTTATACCACCGCTGCACTCGTTGGATGGGATCGGTAAAAAAAAGGCCTATCAGCAAAATAAGCATCAGCCCGTACAGCGGCCAAGTCCATTCCCTTAGTTTGTTGTAATCGAATCCTGCGACAAGAAAATAAACGATCCATCCGACAACGAACCATTTGATCTGCTGTTTCACTACGGGGGTAAAAAAAGATGGGTGTGCCATCTCATTCCAGGTATTGGCGGAGATCACCAGTAAACTGATCACCATCAACGCCAAAATTACAGGAATGACTCTAAAATCGATTCGTGATAAACTACGATAACTCCACATAAGATCGCATTTTAGTGGGAAGATTCCCATTCGCGCCAGCAATTTTTGAGGATTGATGTTACAAAATTACCATTTCGAAGAAGTTGACTCCACAAACAACTGGATCAAAAGGAATTTGCCTTTGATTCCGGATAACGATCTTTTGTGGGTGACGGCAGATGCGCAATCTAGCGGTAGAGGGCAGCATGGACGGCATTGGGTGTCCGAAAAAGGAAGCGGTTTATGGACCTCTTTTGCGTATTGGACAGAATCAAACCCGGGGCAGCCTATTTCGCTGGAAATTGCGGAGCTCCTTGCTCAACTTTTCAGAACTTTAGGGCTTGATCCCACAATCAAACCCCCTAATGATATCTTGATCGACGGAAAAAAGCTGTGTGGAATCTTGTGTGAAACTGTCTGGCAAGATGAAAAGCAAGCGTGCATTGTGGGAATAGGCATCAACGTGAAGAACCACCCAACACAACTGGACCAACCCACCACTTCCCTTCTCGCTGAAGGGATCGACATCTCTATCTCTCAGCTGCTCTCTCGATTACAGGAAACTTTTACGTTGCGAAAAAACTCACACCCACAGACAATCAAAACTTTAAACTTCTAGGAGTGACCCTCTCATGGAACGAGATTCTATCTTTTCTTCATCACTAAGAACATTTTTTATTTCGATGGCTGCCATTGCAGGAATCGTTTTTGGGTTTATCCTGGTAGGGATTGTTTTCGGCGCTTTCAAAAGCACAGCTGACGGAACCCCGGAAATTGTCTACAAATACACACCGACACTTTTAGCTAATGCAAATGGAGAGCGCGTTCTAGAAAAAAACACTTCTCCGGTTATCCTCAAAATCAATATCGACGGCGTCATTGGCATGGAGTCATTCGATCGTCACCACATTCAAAGACAACTGATTGAATCGCGCGAACGCGCCTTCAAAGATGGACGCGTCAAAGGGATCATCCTTGCTATCGACTCCCCCGGAGGCACTGTCGTTGACGCCGAAGCGATCTACAGAGCCATCAAAAGCTATAAAGAGAAATATAACGTCCCTGTCTACGCCTATGTCGATGGACTATGCGCTTCCGGTGGGATGTACATCGCCTGTGCCGCCGACAAAATCTATGCGAGCAACTCCAGCCTCATCGGCAGCGTAGGGGTATTAATCTCCCCTCCCATGTTCAACGTATCCAAATTATTGGGAACAATCGGCGTGGACGCACTGACACTCTACGCAGGAAAAGGGAAGGATGACCTCGACCCCACACGCCCTTGGAAGGCAGGAGAACAGGAAACACTGCAAGCGATTGTCGATTACTACTACATGCAATTTGTCGAGATCGTTGCCGGAAACCGTCCTAAGTTAAGCACAGAGCAACTGATACAAGAATTCGGAGCGAAAGTGTTCCCCGCTTCACTTGCTAAAGAGCACGGCTACATCGATGTGACGGACGCTTCTATGGAGCAAGCATTAACCGATATGCTTCACTCTTTAGGGATCGATGACTCCTACTATCAATTCGTGGAACTCAAAGACAACGACTGGTACGCGGCGCTATTTAGCTCCAAAAGCAACCTGGCAAAAGGGGAAATTAAACACTCCCTGCAATTGCCGGACTCCTTGAATCTGTCTTTGAGTAATCAATTTCTCTACCTTTACCGCCCCGGACAATAACCTAACTCTTTTAACCCCTCAAAATCCATGAAATCGATTTACGTTGTGGACGCCTCCGGCGTCCTATATCGCTCTTACTTCGCTCTTACCAACATGACAAACGGTAAAGGGGAATCCACGAATGCGTTGTTCGGATTTATCCGTTCCATTTTTAAATTGATCAAAGATTTTGGCCCCGAAGGTCTTGTCGCTGTCTTCGACGGCCCAAACAATGCCAAAAAGAGGCTAGAAATCTACCCTGAATACAAGGCTCACCGTTTGGAGATGCCTTCCGATCTAAGACACCAGATTACGTGGGCGCGAGAATTTTGTGAAATTTTTGGTATCCCCTTCCTAAATATTCCGGAAGTGGAAGCCGACGATGCTATGGGGGCAATTGCCGTTTGGGGACGTTCTAAAGAGATCGATGTCTTTCTCTGCACCAGCGACAAAGATATGTGTCAGCTGGTCAATGGGCATGTGAAAATCATCCACACGCACAAGGACAATTTAATTATAGGATCCGAACAAGTGGAAGAGCTTTTTGGCGTTACTCCCGGACAGATTGTGGACTACCTTGCAATCACCGGTGATGCCTCCGATAACGTTCCAGGCCTTTCCGGCTTCGGCCCCAAAACCGCAGCAGCGCTTTTAAAAGAGTTTGGCACATTAGACTACATCCTTGATCACCCCGAAAAAGTTCCGGGAGCAAAAAAGCAAGAAACTATCCGTAAAGAGCGCGACAACGCCCTTATCAGCAGACAACTTGTGACCATTGATATCGCTGTTCCTATCCCTCACGAAACCTCATTTTATCAAATTAAGAGTCCCGACGCGGAGAAATCGCGACATTTCTTTACTGAAATGAACTTCAAAACCTTTCTAAAAGAGACTGAAGGCGTATTGTCGGCTCAACCTTCCCACTCCGAAACCCCTGTCGTTGCGGCACCTCCGGTAGAAAAGCGCTACCACACCATCCACAACTACGACGAACTGGACGCTCTTGTGCGGACATTGGAAAAAGCGAGCGAAATCTGCATCGACACCGAGACAACGAGTGTCAAGCCGATGCAAGCGGGGCTTGTGGGAATCGGCCTTGGGATTTCTCCCGGAGAAGCTTGGTACATCCCTTTTAATGGACTTTTAATCCCTCAAAAAATCATCTCCACCCTCAAACCGCTCCTTGAAAACCCCAATATCGGTTTTTACGGCCACAACATCAAATACGACCTTCACGTCCTCAAACAGCACGGCCTTAATATCGCCAAAGTCTCTTTTGACACCATCTTAGCCTCCTACATTCTCAATTCCCATCAACGGCAGCACAACCTGGATCAACTGACTCTAGAACATTTCGACAAAGTCAAAATTCCCATCACCGACTTAATCGGAAAAGGAAAAAATCAAACCACAATGGAAACGGTTGCGATTCCAACGGTCTCGGAATACTGCTGCGAAGATGTCGACTACACGTGTCGCTTGAAAGGGATCTTTGAGAGGCAATTAAAAGAGCGAGGGTTAACTCCTATATTTTACGATTTGGAGCTGCCTCTGCTAAAAGTGCTCTTTCAGATGGAAGAGAACGGAATCTACGTCGATCTCGAAACTCTCCACCGCAACGGAAAAGTTGTTGCCGAAACGATCCGGCAGATCCAAGACCATATCTACGACCTTTCCGGAGAAACTTTCAATCTCAATTCCACAGAATCCCTCGCGCGCGTTTTAACCGAAAAATTTGGTGTCAAACTAACGAAAAAGACACCTAAAACAGGAAAATACGCCCTTGACGCCGAAGTCCTCGACTCCATCCGGGATCAACATCCGATTGTGGAGACGATTCTGCACTACAGGACCCTCGAAAAATTGCGCTCCACTTACTTTGACTCACTTGAAAAAGAGATCAACCCCAAAACTCACCGCATCCACACCACCTACAACCAATACATCGCCGCAACGGGACGCCTCTCCAGCACAGACCCCAACTTGCAAAATATTCCCATCAGAAGCGAAGAGGGGAAAAATATCCGCGAGGCTTTCCGTCCGGAAAAGAGTGGTTGGGTATTTTTAGGGGCGGACTACTCTCAAATCGAACTTCGCCTTTTGGCGCACCTCAGTGAGGACCCTCACCTGATTAACGCTTTTACACACGGGGAAGATATCCACGCACGCACGGCGGCGTCGATTTATCAAATCCCTGTTGACAAGGTCACCAAAGAGCAACGTCAATACGCCAAAGCTGTCAACTTCGGTGTGATCTACGGACAACAAGCGTTCGGGTTGGCGCGGGAGCTTAAAATTTCGAATAAAGAGGCTCAAGCATTCATCGACATGTACTTTCAACTCTACAGCCAAGTCAAAAAATACATCGAAGAGTCGAAAGAACTGGCGCATCAAACAGGAAAAGCGGTGACATTTACAGGGCGCGAGCGGTTGATTCCCGAAATCAACAACAGCAACAAGATGATCCGCGCAGCGGCGGAGAGACTGGCAATCAATACTCCCCTGCAAGGCGCGCAGGCGGACTTGATTAAAAAAGCGATGTTAGATATGGATCAAGTAATCAAAGATCAAAAATTAAAATCGAAGATGATCCTCCAAGTTCACGACGAACTCGTATTCGAAGTGCCGGATGAGGAAGTCCCCCTAATGAAATCCCTAGTAAAACAAACAATGGAATCGGTGATGACATTAAAAGTTCCGATCATTGTCGATATCGCGGTTGGCAAAAATTGGAAAGAATGCTAAGATTAAAAAGAGTGGCCATTACTGGTGGTCTTTCCTCCGGCAAAACATCCGTTTGCCGTTTCTTTAATGAACTTGGTGCTAAAGTTGTAAGCGCAGATCAAATTGTACATTCCCTGCTAAATCCCGACACCGAATTAGGCCGCAAAATTATCGAGCTTCTAGGCAAAGAGATTGTAGTGATTGACGATTCTTCACAACCTGTGTTTGATCGCAAAAGAATCGCCGATACGGTTTTCCAAAACCCGGATAAATTAAAGAAATTAGAGGACCTCCTACATCCCGCTGTCCGTACAGCGATAGAGAAAGAGGCGATCGACGCGGAAAGAAACCCGGAAATCCCCCTTTTTGTAGCGGAAATTCCTCTGCTATTCGAAAGTGGAAACCACTACAAAGACTTTGTCACCATTGCCGTTGTCGCGGATGAAAACGAATGCCTCAAACGGTTTGTCGACAAAACAAAGAGTTCTCCCGAAGAGTTCCGCCGCCGTATGCGGCAACAGATGAACCCTCAGGAAAAGGCGCGTAACGCCGATTATGTTATCGAAAATCGAGGGTCCCTTCCCGATCTACAAAAGCAAGTCGAGGGGATCTTCAAAATATTAACTTCAAACCCTTAAGTTAAGGAGTCTTTATCCGAATGGACCCTGAAAACAATCACCAAGAGACTTCGTTCGTCGAGGAGACGCCAGCTCCAAGATCCAGACGTCAACATCACCAACAACAGCATCACCACGCCAAAGAAGAGCAAACTCACTCCCAGGAACAGGAAGAACGCGATCCAAATCTCCCCGTACAAATCACGAAGATCGCCGATATCCAACGGATGAATATCGATCAACTCAACGCCTACGGAAAACAGATCGGCCTCAAACATTTGGGCTCCCTTACAAAATCGCAAATGGTCTTCGATATCGTCAAAGCGATTTCCGAAAACCCACAAGAAGTTCTTTACGGAGAAGGTGTTTTAGAAATCCTTCCCGACGGCTTTGGATTCCTCCGCTCCCCTAACTACAACTACCTCCCTTCCGCCGAAGATATCTACGTCTCTCCTGCTCAGATCCGTCGATTCGACCTGAAAAAGGGTGACACACTCTCCGGAACCATCCGCCCTCCTAAAGAGAAAGAGAAATATTTTGCTCTTTTGAAAGTTGATTCCATCAACGGAACAACTCCGGAACGCGCTAGAGAAAGAATCTTATTCGAAAACCTCACCCCACTCTACGCTAACGAACGCTTGGTGATGGAAACGACAAAAGACAGACTCTCCACTCGCGTACTTGACCTCATCGCTCCTATCGGTAAGGGCCAGCGCGGTCTTATCGTGGCTCCTCCACGTACCGGTAAAACTGTTATCCTGCAAAGCATCGCGAATTCGATCGCTGTCAATAACCCGGAAGTGGAACTGATCGTCCTCCTCATCGACGAGCGCCCCGAAGAAGTTACCGATATGCAACGTTGCGTGAAAGGGGAAGTGATCTCCTCCACCTTCGACGAACCGCCGGAACGTCACGTTCAAGTTGCCGAGATGGTGATCGAAAAGGCTCGCCGTCAGGTGGAACACGGTAAAGATGTCGTCATCCTCCTCGACTCTTTGACTCGTCTCGCTCGCGCTTACAACACTGTACAACCGCATTCAGGAAAAATCCTCTCCGGCGGTATCGATGCCAACGCGTTGCACAAACCAAAGCGTTTCTTTGGTGCTGCACGTAACATCGAACAAGGCGGATCCCTTACCATCATCGCGACAGCACTGGTGGAAACAGGCTCCCGTATGGATGAGGTTATCTTCGAAGAGTTCAAAGGTACGGGTAACATGGAACTCGTCCTCAAGAGAATCCTTGCGGACAGAAGAATCTACCCTGCTATCGACCTCGTGAAGAGCGGTACACGTAAAGATGAACACCTCTATCACCCAGGGGAGATGGAGAAGATTATCCTCCTCCGTCGCGCTCTTGCGGACTTGAGCGACATCGACGCTATGAACCTGCTGATCAATCACTTAAAGAAAACGAACAGCAACGTCGAGTTCCTTCTTTCCATGAAGGAGTAGAGGTCACCTATTGGAGTGGAGCTCACGCTTCACTCCATTTTTATCTTGATTTTTCTTCCCATTTCTTGCATGAACAGTGTTTTCGGAGTTTATAGCGATGCGATCCCTAAATTTACTTATTTGTTTTGGATTAACCGTAGCCGGTGCCTGGTGGCTATGGGAAAATGAGCACACCCGCAACCTGATTTCCCAATATGTGGAAAATGGGGATTTCACCACTCTCGAAGCGCGGTACACTGTAGAACAAATTATGGATCAACGTCGCTCGGATCTTATCGGAAGCAGCTCCAGAACATACTATGCGACCGATTTAAAATTCCATCCCTACATTTTGATGGACGTCAAATACGCCCTCCCCGACAGGAAAACCAGGGAAGGAGTGATTTTGTGGAGTTTAGTAGACGGGGAAATGGTTTTAAATACAGACACCTGGGAAAAAACTCACGGCTTTGAAGACACCATCAACGGAGATGCCAATCCGGAAGACTTTAAAATTTTGAATGCCCTCGCAAAAAACGGAGGCAAACTCAGTCGTGACCAGCTTCAGAAGACTTTGAATATGGACCACGACTCGATAGAGCGACTGCTCATCAGCGTCAAACAGAAGCACCTGGTTTTGTTGAATGGCAATGAAGTGCAGCTTCACTTCCAAAATCCCAAAATCGCTGTAACTCCACAGACCAAAATCACACAATGGTTGGTAAGCAAGCCTTATAACCATGCGCAAAGAATCTCGCGAAAATATACCGTGACCCAAATCCAAAAAATTGCCAAAGCAGCTTTTGGAAGCGAATTCACCATTCGGCATATTCAAGAGGTATTTTTACCGGTCTACCGCATCGATGTCGCCAATCCCGACGGATCGATTCTCACAAGCTATTGGAACGCCCTTAACGGCCAACGTATCGCTCCCAGCTACCTTTAAACACTCATTTATCAATTGGAAAATCACCTATGAACATTCATCCTTTTATTGTATCTTCCTATACCGTGCAAAGTCAAACAACTGCTCTCACGCACTACTTTGACCCGCAAAAATCTTTTCTTACCCGAAGAATCTACGGTGTTGTGGTCGTTCCATTAGCATCGGTTGCCGATGCTTTTAGAGCACTTTATCTAAGTTTAATCGAACTTAAAGAAGGCATCATCAGCTGCAAAGGACTTGAAAGCACCCTCCACGGCGCTGCCAGATATTTTCTGTTTGCTCAACTGTTCGCCTGCAATGCCCTTTTGAGCATTTCTTTTAATGCTATCAATCCGGACATCTACGCTGATATTTTTCCTCTTGCTGAACCTGCTAGCCATCCAATTTAAAAATTTATTTCGATTTTTATTGCATCGATTGTGCGGTTGTGGTTATGATGCAGTTCCTCAATAACCACATACACAGGAAAATTACATATGAAGGTTCACTCGTTTATACTGGCTTCCAATACAGGAAGATGCCAACAAACCGCCTGCACAAAATTTGAAGACCCTAAGTTGAATTTCATTCAACGACGCATCACCGGAGTTGTTTGTGTTCCCTTCAACTCCTTAGCCGATGCTTTGAAAGCTGTCTGGAGTGGTTTAGTAGAATTCAAAAACTGCGTTACCGATTACTCCAACTGCAAGAATCACTTCCAAGAAGCCATCAACTACTTCGTCCTCGCAAAGCTGTTTAGCATCAATATCGTCCTGAGCGCAGTCATCAATACAGTAAACCCGGGCATTTACACAGACCTTCTAAACACACGTCCTGAGCCACCACAACAAATTCAGTCGACTCCGGCAGAACCCATCATCTCAGAAGAAGAGTTAGCGGAGATTCGCAACGAGCTTGACCTAAGAAATAAAGAGCTAGCTTCATTACAAGATGATTTTGCTGCAACTAAACAACGTGAAGTCAGTCTTAGCGGGCTGCTACAGGCAGCACACAAGGAACTGGCAGACACAAAAGCTGCTCATGAAAAAACAAAAAAAGCACATCAACGTACGTTAAGTGAGCTTGCAGTTCAAACAAAAGAGCTTAACAAGCCAAAAGAAGCTCAGCCTGCTGAAACTTCAAGCGATGTCACCACCTTATTCAGCGAACCGTCGAATAATGAGTCTAGTTCTTCAATGGATAGTGAACCTAGTTCTTCAATAGATTTCGCCAGCTTTCTCAGCGACACTTTCGCTGGTGATCCTAATTCTTTCGGTCGAGTTCAAACAAATACACCTCAAAAACCTTCAGATACATCTGAAACACTTACACTAAAAGCTGTCTCTTATACACATCTGACGCTGCCGACGACTAGTCGAGGGTGGTTG
>CAMFKA010000029.1 GCA_945957185.1 uncultured Chlamydiaceae bacterium
AGTTTGGAGTGATACGCTTTGATTGGATTCAGGATGCGTGAATAATTTTTTAATATGGTCGAGTTTGGCTAAATCACAAGCTGTTTTTCCAAAATTGTCCTTGATGTCTGTAGGGACTTTTTTTTGTAGAAGATATTTTATCAAGACAGCGTTTTCGCTTCGTGCGGCATAGTGAAGTAGAGTTTGACCTGACGATGAGGAAGCGTTGATATCGGCTCCGTGATTTAATAAGATATCAATCGCCTTTGTATCTTTGATATAGCATAGAAGGGGAGCTGAAAAATCTCGGTGTACATACTCCCCGTTGAAGCCTCCGCTACTACTCAAGCTTTCATTCCAAATTTTTCCAACTACAATGACGTTAGGTGAGACGATGAATAGCCAACTCGAAAACCTGTTTAAATCCCTAGAATGAAGAGCGGTAAGCAAATGAGGCAAATTTTGTATTGTCTGTTCGTGTTTTTTGAAAACGGTGTCAAGCTCAGCATTTCGACTAGCTATCCGACCAGGAGTTTGCCCCTCATTGTTTCTGATATCAGTTCTAGGATTATATCTCAGAACCAATTCAACAACTTTTTTGTGTCCGTTATATGCTAGAGTGTGAAGTAATGTACCACCTAACGCTGCATTCCAAAGATTCACATTAGCTCCAGCTTTAAGAAGCATTTCGATAATGGTAAGATTACCGGAATCAATGGCACATTTTAAAAGTGTCATTCCAGGCGGCGCATCGGGAATTATGTTTTGACCAACAAGTATATTTGGAGAGACGTGAGCATTCAGTAGTTTTCTAACTTCAAGCTCATTGCCCGCGATGACTGCTTTTACTAACTGTTCTCGTTTCTCGTTGTAGTTTATGATTAGATTTTTGATTTCAGGGTCTGTGGTAAGTTCGAGGGCTGTTTCCCCGCTCCTGTTCTTCAGCTCTGACATCGGATTATATCCTAAGATAAGTACAACGTCTTGCTTTCGATTGTTTCTTGCTGCAATTTGAAGCGGTGTACAATACGAAAGGACTTCTATAACGTTAACATTTGCGCCCGCGCTAAGCAGCATTGAGATAGCCGAGGGTTGTCGATGAATTGTGGCCAACGACAATACATAAAAAGACATATTCAACACATCGGGTCTAGATTCTATTATTTTTTTAAAATTTATAATATCCAGTTTGTGTTTATCACACAGTTCAATATACGTTTTTCCGTTTACGGATGCATTTGGAGAAACTTTTTCTTCTAATAGTTGTCGAACTTTTTGTGCATGACCGATGAGGGCTGCTTCTACTAGCAATTCTTCTTTGGAGGGTTGTCGTACGAGTATTGGTTGAGCTTGGATTACCGGTTCAGGTGCGCAGTCGTCTACTAAGAATGAAGGGATATCGAATTCATTATTATCGTTTTCAGGTAATGTTTCTGGGTGATTTTCTATGGGATTCCAACGAGGGGAGTTGGGATTAAAATCAATATTTCCATCAAACGGATTCATAATAACTCTCAATAAAATATTTAAATTGTATGAGAATTATAATGTGTTTATGAATTGTTTTCAATTGAAAAGGACAATAAAGACCTTAATGACGCCAAAATTAAGGTTCATCACGCAAATGAGTACTAAAATCTAATAAACAAAAAATTTCAATGACATTGTATTGGATATAATTTTTGTCGTTTTATCGTTTTATCGTTTCATCGTTCTATCGTTTTCTTGCTTCAAACTTTTTCTCAACGATGAACCTGATTAATCAAAATCAAAATCAAAATCACAATCACAATCACAAATTAAAAAGTCCACTCAAACTCCAGCATCCCCTGATGGCTGTAGTAGTGACCGTTAACTTCGTAATCGTATAATCCGAGCAATGAGAGGTCCGGTGTGGCAAAAACCCTGAGGCTTGCGCCGATATTCCAGGTGTTTTGGTCAAACCGTGGCCCTCGATTTAAAAAATTTCCTCCTGCGGCTCCCAATCCAATGAACGATGCTTTCGCATCCAGTGTGCAAGGGTCGCAATCGTGTAGCCAAAAGGTGTGGATCTCCGGAATGAACGTTCCGAAGCAGGTGTCGTAGTGTCTGGTCGCTTTCACCCCTAAAGCCGTTTGCCAAAATTGGTAATCTTGGGACTTAACGTACAGATTTAAAGAGTTGGCGTCCCTCTCTTTGTATTTGCATAAATGCAAGTACGAGTAAATGAGCGATCCCATAGGGTTCACTTCCCACTCACCGCATTGGTATTCGTAGCCGGTCACTAAATAGCTTGTGTATTGTTGTCCATTGTATTCGGCGCGTGCTGTGCGGTTTACGTCGCGGTAGTGGATGTGTCGCTGCCCGTTGTATCTGTTCCATCCGATGGAGAGTCCGCCATCTAAAAACCAGTCGCACCCTTGGTAGCCGATATATCCCATTCCTTCATAGCTGTGGATGGTGGTGTTGCAACGGAAGTCGCGAGCGTTGATGTCGCCATAAGCATATCCAAAGCCCACCCCACTTCGCAATTGGCTAGTGAAAGGAACTTCCAAAGCAAGCATCGTTCCCCAGGTGTTGGCGTTGTATCCGTTAAAATACTTCCGGTTGTTTTGGTGTCCATAGTAGTAGTAGACATCTCCCCAAAGTTTGATTTGATTGTCCCCTTCGCAGTGATTGTGGGGGTATTGAAGGTGCTCTAGGATGATGCGTTGAAATTGACGAGCGATATTAAAACTTTCTCGACTAACACCTACAAGTCCCGGAGCAGCAGAAATTTGCAATAAAGCATCTTGTAAGATAGCGGCGGTAGGGGATCCCAATTTTGTTTGAATGTGTGCAAAATCGGAGTCAGGGAAAGCTCCTGCAATGGATAATGTGTCATCTAAAACAGCACCAACGCTTTGAGCGTTGGGGTTTTTCACAAGTGTTGGAATGGGGACTTGGTTGGAGGTGATAGCGACAATGCCGTTGTTGCTGCCGTTAGATGTGAAGCTGTAGCGGACGTTGTTATTGGAGATAGAAATAGGAATACCGGATGTTCCCATAGATGCAAATACGACGTTAAAAACTTGACCGTTGTTAAGTGCTAGAGCGTCGCTAGCATCTACGACAATATTGACGGTTGCGGCGTTGATGGTATTGGAGGTGGAACCGTTAAGGTTGATGTTACCGAAGACATCGTTTGTGAGTATTTTTGTGTAAAGGGTAGCATCGACAGGTAAAATGAGGTTTCCGTTGATGGTAAGGAGATGTGAGCGCAACCGAAATGTCTGGGCTGACACATCTCCGTTAAAGGTGACATCCTCTAACCCCAATTCGATTGCCCCCAACGGATTTCCGGAGGCGATTCCTGTCGATCCATTTACTGCGCTATGCCCATCGAAAACGATAGTACCCGTGGCAAAATTATCTGTTGCGATCCCCACGGCGTGTTCATTTTCGTTCACGGTTAAATTAAGTGGCACAAAAAGGGTGGAAGCATCTGCTGCCTGATTTTGCAAACTGACGCCGTCGGCATGACCATCGTTATCGAGTATCGTGATGCCCGGTCCTGTAACCACTTGGGGAACGGCATTTAAGAGTTGTGGTCCCGCTACTACCAGTCCAAGAATAAATCGGTTTATAAAATTCATGCTATTCCTCAAATTTTAGTAGATATATGACAATTCAACCAACCCTTGGTGGTCGTAGTAGTTGTTGCTGGCTTCGTAATCGTAGTTTAGCATGATCGAGACATCGCTGCTGTTGAAGCAGGTGATGCTGGCCCCGATGTTTAAAAGATCGCGGTCGATATGAGGCCCGATACTTCTAAAATATCCTCCTAAGGCTGCGTACTCGGAGAACGAAGCTCTCGCGTTGACGCGGTTTTGGTTGAAGTCGTGGTACCAAAAGACGTGCGCTTCCGGAACGAACTCAACGCAAGATGTGCGGATAAATTTAGAGAATTTCAATCCCAGACCCGATTCAAGGAAGCGGTAATTTTGTGGATCTACTTTTAGGTTTAAAGACTTTGCTCCACTCTCTTTATACGAATTCATGTGCAGGTAGTAATACATGATGGAGGCTAGGGGAGTGATCTGGATATCGTTCCAGTAGAGTTGAAGACCCGTTGTGAGGAACGCGGAGTAGTTCTGACCGCTATACTCGGATTTTGCTTTTCTATGGACATCTCTGAAAGTGATGTACCGTTTTCCATTATAGCGATTCCAACCCAATGTAAGCCCAATATCCGTGAACCAAGGCTCAGTTGTGTAGCTGTAGTAGAGTGTGCCTTCGTAGCTTTTGAATCGCGTAGCGTTAGTGTGGGGGGCTTTAATATAAAATTGGCTTTTACGAAGATTCGAGTTGGCATAGCCAAAGCCCGCGCCCATCGTAAGCTCGCTGCTAAAAGGTCTTTCTACACCCACACCGATTCCCAGCGTGTTGACAGTATACCCTTTCCCTTTACTGTGGTTGCTTTGACGTCCATGCACCCCAAAGCCGTCGATCCAAATGCGGGCTTGGTCGGAAACTTCAGGGCAGCAGCCGTTTTCGTTATAAAAGAGGCTGCAATATCTTCTCTCACGGTTGAGGCGCTCCAGCCACACTTTTTGAAATTGCTTCGACGTCCTAAACGTTTCCGGAGCCACACCGATTAACGCAGGAGCAGGGTAGAGCTGATAAACAGTAGCGGAGTAATCGAGCATCGTCTCGGGAGTCAGCTGCCCTTCGATAAAGTCAAGATCAGATCCCGGGAATGACGGAGCAATCGGCAGAAGCTCCAGCCACATTTCGTTTGTGGTAGCAAATTCGCCCAATTTAGGAACCCACCACGGAGACGAATTCGGGTTTTTTGGATTGAGAGGATACTGTGGAGCTTCTGGTGGAGGGGACTGTCCGCCATCTGAGGTGCCACTGATAATTTGAATGGTACCATTAACCATCTGTCCATACCATTGGCTAATGCGAGCGTCGTTAGTGGTTGCTTCAAAGAAGCCGGCAGGGGAGTCGCCGGTAGTGGAAACCGACACATCAATAACAATCGGAACCCCGTTTTTTAGAGGAGGAGGTGCCTTTTCGGCTCCAAAGTTATATCTTATACGCCCTCCTGCACCGGTAAAAGTGGTGTTTCCCTGAACATCTATCGGAGGGCCATTGAAAACCTCATCTGTAGCGATGTAGAAATTGGATTGCAAGGCAAGGTCTCCGCCGATGACCAAAGCAAGACCGTTATTGGTGAGGATGTTAGCAGAGGCGACGTTTCCGTTGATCGTTGCAAATTTATTGCTTCCGCTTGCGCTTCCCTTAAGCTGGAGGAAGTTGACAATGATGTTTCCGTTCACAGATGATGTAGGACCTATTTGTAGGCCTCCTGTGGCGATTGTATTTCCCACATTTCCATTGATGACGTTCCCTTTCCCTAAAATCAACATCCCATTTTGCTGATAGACGACACCTCCGGGACCTAAATTGAGGGTAGTGTCGACAGTGACGTTATCGGTAGTATTGATATTGAAGTTATTGACATGGATCGAGTTGTTGAACAAGACAGGTCCCGCGATGTTGAGGGTATCCAAAAAGAAAGAACTGGTTCCCACATGTCCATGGACGACAGTATTTTGGCTTGATCCCCCTTGAAAATTTACAATTCCCAAGCCGGAAACGTCAGTCGTAATCCCATTGGTATTTTTTTTGGAGTTGACCGTGCTATTTCCAGGGACTAACAACGTGCATTCGTTGGGGGCAGTTTGGTTTGTGAAGCTGACGCCGTCTTTTTCCCCCGTAGAATTTAAATTGACGGTGATAGCGCCGCCGGCGCCGCTGATCACTTGTTGAGCATGGATAGGGGCATTGTAGACAACGAAAGAGGTAAGCAAGGCGTGTAGCAGTTTTTTCTTCATGGCCATCCCTTTTAATATCGATAAGGGATTTTTTTAATCGCTTTGAGGTTAGGTAGTCAAATGTTTTTTTTGGAAAGTGAGGCAAAGCCAGGAAAGTATGGTTATTTTTCGTTGAAAGCCTCGCGAATGTGTAAATTCACTTCGATACCAGGTCGAGACGACCTGGCTACCTCGCATTTAGAGTACACCTCAAGGTAGCCAGGGCGTCCCCGCCCTGGTATCGAAGTGAATTTACACATTCGCGAGGCTTCAAAATCACTTTTCAGGCAGAAATAGCCACACTCAGCCAGGACATTACGTCCTGGCTATCCGGCACTTAGTTTTGTATTCTGACGTGTTTAAAGACGTTGTTGCTAGCAACGTTAGTGATGGTGATCGAAAATGGGTTCGGGTAACATCCGGGGAATGTACACCCGCACTCCGAGCAAGGATCGCAAGAGAGCGTCCTCTGTGCCGTATCTCCCAAGTTCAATACGGCGATCCCATTATCTTTCGCGTAGATATTTTTCCACAGCGAATTGATATGGAACCAAGAGTCAAATCCCACTTGACAATACTTTGCAGTGCAATCTTTGTACAACACATCCACAGCTGGTTCGACAATGCGTGGATCGGGCGCCCACCCAAACCCTGTTCCGTATCCCTTGGAGGTGTCTTCGATTCCAAATTCGTTATAAACTTTAACGTTTTCAGCTTTGCAGTGTATAAATTTGATGTTCGACCCCTGCGCGCAGCTAAACCCTGTGCACTGTTTGTCTTGCGGATTGATTGCCGAAATGTAATTCACATCGCAGTGTGTCATAGTAACATCCGACCCATAAACTTCGATACCGGTGGCTTTGGCACCTGTCAGGGCAGGACCGGCACCGTCTAGTACACTGAAGACCTTGCAATTTTTTACCACCGAATTTGCGCATTCAAACACGCTAATCCCGTGCGCATCGTCGCAGCAACCTGTGATATTTGAAATTTTACAATTCTTAAGTGTCACGTTCGTTGAAATAAAGGGGATTAATCCGATGGCTGTATGCCCCTCGGTGTTGAGGTTGTCGATGAATTCGGTTTTGAGACCATCAAGCTTGCACGACTTGACGAGAGCGTTATCGCAAAGCAAATGTCCGATTCCTGTACACGCTCCATCCCTATTCAACATATTGGAGATATGGCAATGCAAAATTTTGGAATTAGTTGTTGCCGTCAACTGAATAGCAGCACAAGACCCTGTCCTAACGTTGATGTTTTTGACTTTACACTTCTCGACTAGAGCAAAATCGCTAGCAGACACCAAAATCCCTGTCGGCACAGTATAGACAACCGTGTTTTCTATGTTTAGTCCGTTGATCGTAATTTTTTTGACGACAATATTAAAACAACCGGTGCAATCGATTCCACGATAGGCCATGTTCTTAATGGTACCATTCTTGATCGTGACATTCTGCGATAGCAACACTACAACCCCTGTGGTGCTGTACGGTGTTATGGGGCTGATAAGCTTGTGATTATTTAAATCCAAAGTGACATCATTTGCTTGGATTAAAATCGCCTGCCCATTCCCTGATGGAGTCCATGTGATATCGTTGCCGAAAACATACGTTCCGGGAGTAGAAATGGTCATCCCTCCGGAGGGGATTTCTGTGATAATGGTGTCTCCGCTTAACGCTTGCACTCCAAAAGCAAACATGAATAATAAGAAACTAAAAAAAGACCGACTTGTTAATTGCATAGTATCTCCTCTGCAAAATTAAAAATCATCTTTCTATGAGATGCGGGAAATAAAAGCAAGGGATCATAATGATGTCTTTTTGACCAACCTACAGTGAAGCACGCCCTATGCCGCGGATGCGGCTAAGGCATGTAGCCACATGCGCCAGCGTGTGGTAATGGTAAAAAAAAACTGAGCCGCGAAGGCGGCGACAGAAACCAACGCGAAACTCTGTCGCCGTTTTCACGGCTCAATTATTTTTTTTGATCGTACCACACGCTGGCGCATGTGGCTACATGCCTTAGCCGCATTCGCGGCATAGGGCGTGCTTCAATGCTGCTTGAGGAGTGTTTTGGGGAATTGAATATAAATTCCTTTGGCCACCCCAATTTGAATAAGCGGAGCCACGTCAACGATAAGCGATGTTGGCTTTGGATCTCGTACCGTGTATTTGATTAGTTTATTATCATATGTTGATTGATAATGCGTACGTGCCTGTGTTAGTAGTGTCTCAGCGGTGAATTGATACCGATTTTCTACAATTTCGTAGGTTTTGTCCGGAGCGTAAACGTCAAAGTAAAAAATGGGATAAGCAGATGTTCCAATAACGAAATTTGATCTGTATGTGGCTTCCATTGCAAATTTGTGCTGGGTCATCCACAAAATGCGATTTTCGTTTTTAACAACAAATGTTGTTTGACGAATGGTTTCTAATAACAACGATTGATTGGGGATCAACTTTTCAGGGAATATCGTTGAGTTCTTTAATTCATCATTTTTTACAAAAATCGTAGCCTGATAAGGTCCTTGAGTAGATTCTATTATATTCTTGAATGTGATGCCGTTAGTTGGATCAGACTGAACGTAGTGGCAACCGCCTTTCTTATCGACACTCAAAATGTGTTTGAAATTGTAAACGCTTTCTCTTCGAGTGTGATTTTCAGGCTTATATTTACACTCATCATAGATCTCAGCTAACGCTTCCAATTTATTGCATGTTGATGGCGATTTTTCGGTGATTGTGTCAAATAATTCGCAATATTCCTCTACAGAATCGCTACTGCTGCACGCACCATAGGTGTTGCCTAAAAAACTATCGTAAAATTCGCGCGCTTCTGTTGCTCTCAAACTGCGGAGTGGAGTGTCCGGAAGCGTCTTGATATTATCAATTTGATCTTCATCAGGATCACTGTGAATGGGAGTTGTGGCAGGAGATGTGTAAGGAGATGTGTTAAGTGAGTTCGGTGAACCTGGCGGGCTAAATCCCCACGAATATGATTGAGGACTAAAAGAATTATTTAATGTTAAAGACTTTGGCATACGAATACTCCATATAAAACCATAAAAAGACTAACAAAATTAAGATTAAAAGTCGAGATTGTTATATACCTAAACACCTCAAAAATTCTCAGTGCGCTCACCGGCTCAGTGGTGATTTATACAACAAGACCTTGCGGAATAAGCTGGTATAGCACAGAATCGAGGGTCGGACCACTCTAATATCTGCGGAGAGAGTTTTGAAATTTATTAAATCAAAGATATTTCTTACTTCAGTTGCCATCTTACTAGGCTCCGTCATTTTCCTTTGGGATACGCTTGTTTCTTCTGCCCTCTCCTTCTATTTTAAAAGTTATATTAAAACAGAGTTTGGCGCCGATGTCACAGTCCACAAAATCAGGCATAAAAAAAATACGTGGACGCTCCACTCTCCGAATGTGACTTTTCCCGGAGGCACTTTAAATGCAAAACAGCTGTCGATAGGGTACACTCCGCATTTCTGGGATAGACGCATCGAAGTTAAAGTCAAAGTCTCCGATCCGCAATTTGAGCTTAACGACCAAACACTTGCCCTTCTCGACGGATTCAAAAAGATGAATTTTGAATCCGGTTGGATCGATTATCACGTCTTTGTCGAATTGGAGAATGGCAGCGCCGTTGCGGAGCACCTTCCTCCACTATTTTTTCATTTGCGTGAAGAGTTGGGTCCTCAAAGTCAATGCACCTTCCGGGGTGGCTTTTCCCCTTCCAATCAGATGGAAGGGTATTATTTATGTAAAGAAGGGGAACACTCCCAAGCTGTCATCCAATTTAACGACCTGGACTTAGCCTCTGCATCCAAATGGATGGAGCATCTGCAACCCGGTGGTTTGGAGTGGATTATTGAGGAAGGTAAAATCAATGGCACCTGGACCATCAGCCCGACATACCATCTAGGCACGGGGGACGTGAAGGTATCGGAGCTTACACTGACATCTGTCGACAACCCGTTTACGATTCATATCCCCTCCTTATCGACCGCTAAAGTCGATAATGGTACGACAATCTTATTAGAGAATAAAGGGACGCTCAATGTGAAGGTGGATGAAGACGTCTTTATCGACCTGTACCACTTTGGCGGAGAGTTGTTCTTAGATAGAGAAGGCCTTTTAAAAGGCTCTATGGAGGGGTTAGCATCCCTGAGTCCCGCACACCCCAATATGCAAGTGTCCTTGGGAGTTGATCAGCCAAACTCTACCGATCTCTTTCAATATAAAGTGAATGGACCGCTACAAGCTTTTACTTCGCAATTGCCATGCCGATACGAACATCTGATCGAAAACGATTTTGCAGGGACAGAAGCAGAGCTGCAAGGCAGCTGTGTAGCAATTGAGAAAGGGGTCGAATTGTGTACAAGCGTGAAGCTGTCGCAAAACGGGACACCCCTCATCGACGACTTTAATATCTACTGTCGCGTAGACCCCACCACCTCTAAATTCATTGATGAAGGGAATTTTATCGCTCCAAATCTTAACTTAAAAACCGTTGTATCGCCGTTTTTATTTTTGGATAAACAGTTCGAGCTCTCCGGCACAGCATTTTTTGAAGGGACGTGGAACCCATCCTTACTTCACGTGCGGTATCGGCCGAACGGAGCGACATTAGAGAGCGATGCCCTCCTCGTCGAAGTGCCTTTACCCCCGGAACAGCCTGACGGCGAAGGGCCGTTTTTTCCCGGAGAACATTTTTTTGATTTCGATCGCAACCACCAATACGGCCGCCTCTATATCAACAACGGGTACTATTTGGAGAAACGGACAGACCTCCTTTTTTCCGAATTAAACACACAGATCGTCTTTGAGGGGAAAACTTTAACAGCGACACAAATTCAAACCTGTTGCCAAGGGATCAATTTTCAAGGCACTGTCGGCCTCGATTACGCCTCTCCTCTAAAAAAGACTTTTGATTTGGATATTTTAATCGAGAAGATGGAGGGAAAGGTCTCCCAGATTCAAGATATGTTGACACACTTTCCTCAACCCCTTTTTCTCCATCGCCTTCCCATCGAAGGGAAAATCATGAACGGCAGGGGAGATAACAAAATCGCGCTTCATTTTATTACCGGAAAATGCAGCGTCGAAGCAGATATCAAAGGGGTTTTAGTCGAAGGGAAAACCGAGATGGACTCCTCCATTAGAGCTGAGGATATCTCATTTGAATTCGCTTATAACCATGAAAACAAAACCCTCGGACTCACCCATTTAGGCGGACTCCTAAAGGTGGGAACCCCCGTAACAGAGAAAGTTTTTCGCCTCCAAGGGGAAGGGGTCCACTTTAAAAATTATCTAAAAGGGGAAGGCGATTTCTCCATCTCACTGCGCGATGACAGGCAAGAGTGGATCAAACTTGCCGGAGCAATAGAACCCGCAGATTCCCGCCAAAAAGGGGACCGCGTGAGAATTGTCGTCGACTCGAGCCGCTCCCATTTAAAAGAAGGGCAACCTATCCACTGCACCTGCGAAGTAATAGATTGGGACGATTTAGATGAGTTGGATCTATCATTCCAACTGCAAGTCCCCGGAATTGTTAAAGAGTTGCAGCAAGGGGTGGAGTGTGGTTTGTTGAAACTACCCGAACCGTTTGTTGAACAGCTGAATGAATGGATCGAAGAGGAGAGCACAAAAGGGCAACTGTTAGTCCAGTTGGGGTATGATAGATCCACATCACTTGCGACAATGCAAGCAAGGGGCAAACAAATACAACTGGGAGAACACCACTACGACCAAGTGAATTTGGAAGCGAAAAAGCGACACCACACCTGGATGATCGAACAGTTGCAATTTGACGATTTTTCTGTTTCTGCAGACCTGCAAAGAGGGGAGCAAGATTGGAAGCTTAATTTTCTGGGCATCCAGTGGGGCGGAGCCCTGTTAGCTGGCCTAGAGGGGACTTTCGATCCTAATTCACGACAGCTGAATGCCCGGGTGAATTTGTTTGAGCTAGATATAGCAAAAGCTGCCGATTACCCCAGGTTTAAAGAAGTGATGGCAGATAAAAATGTGACGGGAGAATTAAAGGGGACAGGGGAGTGCTGTATCAGCTTAACCGAGGACGCTCCCGGATGGTCGTGCGATATTTTAGGGAACCTCAATACTCATGCGCTCTCTTATCACGGAATAGAACTAAACGATAGCTCCAACGTTTCCTTCCATTTGCTGTCCGACAAAACGATCGCTTTGAGAAATTTTAAAACAAAAGCCCTAGGCGTTGATTGGTTAGTAGAAAAGTGCTGCTACTCCCCAAAGAACTCTCAGTTAGAACTCGAGAACGTTTCTTTCCATTACCCCGTCAACGATGGACACATCTGGATGACGGCGCTGCAAACACGGTTTCCGGATCTGATGGATCACTCCTTGCAAGAGACGATAGCAGGCCTTAAAACCGATGGTGCCATGAACGGTTCTTTCGATTTAGCCCTCACAGAAAATATCCATCAATTTACTCTGCGGCTTGACGATGGTGACTACTCTTGGAAAGGGGAATCACGCCCTATCAGTCATTTTTCGCTTACTTCAACGCCAACGGAGAAGGCGTTTCGTTTTCAGACTGTTTGGCAAAATGCACACCCTTGGGTCAGTATCAAGACAGGAAACGGTGAGAAAGGGACATTGCTGATTGCCGAGGAATCGCTCGCAGAAAGCAGCGATAGCGCTGCTTTAGTAGTCGATTGGAAAAATCCGGCAGATAGACCATTGACAGTGGAAAAGGTTTCCGGTAACGCTTTTGGTATTGGCGCAGACCTGCAAAAGAGAGGAGATGATTATTCGGGACACCTCACCCTTGAGCTGCCGGCATTGGCGCCGATGTTGACGCACGAGCACCTGCTAGCCGTCCAGAAGGCACAGCTGAAAGGGGCATACCGGTTTGAAGGGGAGTGGCATATCCCTTTTAATGAATCCGATTGGTTGAAAAAGGCAGCCTTCACAGGAACCTTAACAGGAAGCGGATGCGCCATGAAAGGGTATTGCTTCGATCACCTTGAAGGCATTTGCAATTTAACTCCCGGACGTTTTTTGCTGCACGAATGCCGTCTGCAAGACACCGCATTCCATGGAGACTTGAAAGAGCTGCTGATCACTTACGAAGAGGATGATGATATCCCTGCAGAGTTTCATTTGAATATGCTTCAACTTAACGATGTGCGCCCCTTGTTAGTAAAGAAAGACTCTAACGACGAACCGTTGACGAAGAAGAATTTGATTTTCAATCAAGTGCAGCTGACAGAGTGTTTTGGGGAGATGGGGAATCCTCAATCGTATCAAGGGAAAGGGTTTTTACAGTTTTCGACTCCGAAAAAGCGGGGAATCGAATCTACACCGTTTGCTCTGCCCGCCGAGATTCTGTCGCGCCTTGGATTGAATTCGGCAATTATGACCCCCGTCAGCGGCACAGCCATCTTTGATATCACCGATGGACGGTGCTACATTCCTAGACTGAAAGATGTTTATAGCCAGGGCAAATTATCGAAATTTTATATCTACCACTCGAAAGAGCCGTCTTATATAGATTTTGATGGGAATGTATCGGTACAAGTGAGAATCAAGCATTATAATCTGCTGTTCAAATTGTCGGAGATGCTGACGATTAACATTCGTGGAACTATTCAGAAGCCCTTATATTATCTCCAAAAGTAAAACCCCTGCCCTTGCCCTTGCCCAAATTCAAGGAACAAGAGCAAGATAACGCGGAGACGCAGAGACGCCGGGACGCGGAGTTTTTTTTGTTTTATAAAAGAATTTACTAATGACTT
>CAMFKA010000030.1 GCA_945957185.1 uncultured Chlamydiaceae bacterium
GATTCATGCGCCACTCCGAAAATTTGTTCGGGAAAATCGCGGTGAATGATAGCTAACGCGTAGGACCCTTTTAAAAGTGCTACTGTGCGACGAATCGAGTCGAGAATATCACCTTGATAGGTGCTGGCAATTAAGTGAGCCACCACCTCAGTATCGGTCTCCGAAATAAAGTTCACTCCCGAACGTTTCAGCATCTCTCGCAGCACATCATGGTTTTCGATGATTCCATTATGCACTACAGCGACAGTATGCAAGGGGTCGAAATGCGGATGAGCATTGACAACAGAGGGACGACCATGCGTCGCCCAGCGGGTCTGTGCTATGGCCATGGAAAGGTTCATTTTGCGATCATTCACCAATTGCTCCAAAGCAGAAACCTTGCCCACCTCTTTGCAATACTCGATCTTGCCGTTCGTGACGCCTGCAAGCCCTGCGGAATCGTAACCGCGGTACTCAAGTCGTTTCAACCCTTCCAAAACTATTTTAGCAGCGTTTTTAGGTCCAATATATCCGAAAATTCCACACATAAAAACCTCTACTTTTTAACGCCGATTTCTTGATTAATCACCAATGCAATGTCGTTTGCCAGATCTTGAACAGCCTTTAAATTTGGCCCCTCGACCATGACCCGGCAAATAGGCTCTGTTCCTGAATAACGCACTAACACCCTTCCGGTCTCTTTCAGCTGCCCTTCTACTTTCACGATCGCATTTTGAATCGCTTTAGAATCTGCTAAAGGGATCTTTTCTCTCACTTTGATACTGACGCATGCCTGCGGATATTTCTGCACGAAAGCCGCCAGGTCCGACAACTTCGATCCCGTTTCTTTCATGATTTTTAACACCTGCAACGCACACAAAATTCCATCTCCCGTCGTGCTGTAATCGAGGAATATCGTGTGTCCACTCTGCTCCCCACCCAATACGGCGCCCGACTTCAACATATCCTGAATCACGTAACGATCCCCTACTTGCGACTGAATCACTTGGATATCGAGTTCCTTCATCGACTTGAAAAATCCGTAATTACTCATGACTGTAGCCACAACGATGTTGTTGGTTAACAGTCCCCGTTTTTTCATGTCGCGCGCGCAAATCGCCAAAATCGTGTCGCCATCGACAATCTGAGCCTTTTCATCCACCAACACCACGCGATCTGCATCACCATCTAACGCGATTCCCACGTCAGCTTTGTGAGTAATCACAGCTTTTTGCACGTCGTCCGGATAGAGAGAACCACAATTTTCGTTAATGTTGAGACCGTTAGGATTATTCCCCAAGAGAAACACCGTTGCATCCAGCTCGCGGAACACCAGAGGAGCCACTTTATACCCGGCGCCATTGGCGCAATCAAGAGCAATTTTAAGACCATTTAACGAACTTCTTTTCGGAAATGACGCTTTGACATATTCGATGTAACGGCCATCGGCGTCATGCACTTTGGAATTGCGTCCGATTTCGTTCTCGGCAGGTAAACAATCGTCGAATCGATTCTCATGCACCAAACGCTCCATTTCCCGCTCCCATTCATCCGGAAGTTTAAAACCATCGGAAGAGAAGAATTTGATCCCGTTGTCATCGAATTTGTTGTGCGAAGCAGAGATCACCACCCCGGCGTCAGCACGGTAGGCGCGCGTCATAAAAGCAACTCCCGGAGTAGGAAATGGCCCCAGCATCAGGGTATCTACTCCCATCGAACACAATCCGGAAATCAGTGCATTTTCGAACATGTAGCAAGACAAACGAGTATCTTTTCCGATGACAACCTTCCCCTTGGTTCTGCTTTTTCGGAACAATTTACCTGCAGCGCGACCAAGCGCCAAAGCGATTTCCACGGTCATTGGCGAATGATTAGCCTTGCCGCGAACCCCGTCCGTTCCAAAAATTTTGGGAATGTTGTCGTTTTTCATTTATTTACCTGTACTTATTATAGTTCGTCAATTTAACCAAAGCAACCCAAGGTTTTCAAGGAAAAAAGAAGGGTTAAGCCCAGGGCGAAGATTTTTTTCGAAAGTAAAATCCTTTGTCAGTGACTGTGCCTAGGTTTTTTTGATTAAAATAGCTTTACAGGTAACCCCAATAAGTAAAAGGGACAAAAAGGACAAGGGACATAAACGACGAAAAAGACGTAAAGGACTAAGGACAAGGGACGGAGGGACATTAATGACGACCATTTATAATACAGTCCTTTATGTCGTTTGTCCTTGGTCCTTTACGTCCTTTGCGTCGTTTATGTCCCTTGTCCTTTTTGTCCCTTGTCCTTTTTGTCCCTTGTCCTTTTTTTTAAGAATAGTGAAGTTTTTCTTGACAGAGAGCCAAAATCTGCTAAGGTATCTTGTATTATTCGGATAAAGGTATGGGAAAAGAAGATACGATTAAAGCGGAAGGCACCGTAGTGGAGCTCCTTCCTAACATGACCTTCAGAGTTACGCTACAAAACGGAATGAACGTTTTTGCGCACCTTTGCGGGAAAATGAGAATGAAAAATATTAGAGTTCTGGTCGGTGATAACGTCACAGTTGAGATGTCGCCGTATGATCTGTCGAAAGCAAGAATCGTGTTTAGACAGCGATAAGAACGCTGATTTACAAAAAAATGAAGCAAGGTATTGCTTTATTTTTAAACATTTCTTATACTAACGTGGTTTCAGTGAGCCCAGATAGCTCAGTGGTAGAGCACTTGCATGGTAAGCAAGCGGTCGAAGGTTCAATTCCTTTTCTGGGCAGAAACCTAATTTGTGTAAGAACAAATTTGAAAGATTAAATACCCGGCAATAACGTGACCGGACTAACGGAGAAAAAACATGGCAAAAGAAGCTTTTAAGCGTAACAAGCCACACGTCAACATTGGAACAATTGGCCACGTTGACCACGGTAAAACAACACTTACAGCTGCTATCACGAAAGTGTTGGCAGAAAAAGGAGGCGCAAAGTTTCGTGACTACGCTTCCATCGATAACACCCCAGAAGAGAAAGCGCGTGGGATTACAATTAACTCCTCACACGTAGAATACGAAACAGAATCCCGCCACTACGCACACGTAGACTGCCCAGGACACGCCGACTACGTAAAGAACATGATCACCGGTGCTGCGCAAATGGACGGAGCAATCCTCGTCGTTGCAGCAACAGACGGTCCTATGCCACAAACACGTGAACACATCCTGTTGGCACGTCAAATGCAAGTGCCATCTATCGTTGTATTCCTCAACAAAGTCGACATGCTCGCAGAAGGCGACGCAGAACTGATCGACCTCGTCGAAATGGAACTGCACGAACTTCTAGAAGCAAAAGGCTACAAAGACGTTCCAATCATCCGTGGATCCGCTTTGAAAGCTCTCGAAGGCGAACCAAAGTACGTCGAAGCTATCTTGAAATTGATGGCTACAGTCGACGAAAAAATCCCAACACCAGAAAGAGCTATCGACAAGCCATTCTTAATGCCAATCGAAGACGTGTTCTCTATTTCTGGACGTGGTACAGTAGTAACCGGCCGTATCGAGCAAGGCTGCTGCAAAATCAACGACAAAATCGAAATCGTTGGATTGGGCGACACTCGTGAAACAGTTTGCACCGGTATCGAAATGTTCCAAAAAACATTGGATGTTGGTTACGCTGGGGAAAACGTCGGTGTTCTGCTCCGCGGTATCGACAAGAAAGACGTGGAAAGAGGACAAGTGCTCGCTCAGCCAAAATCGCTGAAAGCGCACAAGAAATTCCGTGGTCCAGTTTACATTCTTACAAAAGAAGAAGGCGGACGCCACAAACCATTCTTTACTAACTACCGTCCTCAGTTCTACATCCGTACAACTGACGTTACCGGTACTATCACTCTGCCAAAAGACGTAGAGATGGTAATGCCTGGTGATAACGTTGTGATCGACGTTGAATTGATTGCTCCAATTGCGATTGAAGTCGGAGACAGAATCGCGATTCGTGAAGGCGGACGTACGATCGGTTCCGGAACTGTATCTGAAGTTTTGGACTAATCAGTTAAATTTGAATGTTTAGTGGGGGGCGACCACCCCCCATTTTTTAAGGGAGTGTAGCTCAGCTGGTAGAGCAACGGTCTCCAAAGCCGTCGGTCGGGGGTTCGAATCCCTCCGCTCTCGTAATCGTATTAGGAAATTGAAGAAAAATATAGATTTTTCTGGCAATATTGTGCCGTTTTCAGTTATGATACTCGTTTACTTGGAATTAAGCAAACGGAAGTGGTCCGGCACGCAGTGTGTGGAGAATTTTGAGGTGAAACGTGAGCGTGGAAATCAAGTCGATGGAAGTTAAGAAAACACAACCAACGATCGCAACTCCGGCATCCCCGGCAACTGAACAAACCACCTTTGCTTGGTCAGATGTGGTCTCTTTCGTCGGGAACGTCAAGGAAGAATTGCGAAAAATCACCTGGACTAGTCCGGATGAACTGCGAGTATACACCCAAATAACAGTTGGGGCAACTTTTGTATTGGGCTTGAGCATCTACCTAATCGACCTTTTCATCCAGTACTCACTGATGGGAATTTCGAATATCGTTCGCTTCATTTTTGGGTAGAAGCACCAAACCGAACTAGACAACACAGTTGCAAACAGTAGCAACACTAACAACGCAAGGGTCACATGCATAAATGGTACGTCGTCCAAGTGTTTTCGACACACGAAAAAAAAGTTAAAAAAGCGATCGAAGAACACCGCGATCAGAAAGGAATGTTAGAACTCGTCGAACAAGTTCTTCTCCCTATCGAAAACGTCTCCGAAGTTGTCAAAGGACAACAAAAAATTGTCGAAAAAAGACTTTGGCCAGGATACCTCCTCGTGAAAATGACTATGAACGACGACTCCTGGCAATACATTAAAACGACTCAAGGCGTAATCGACTTCCTAGGCGGTGACAAAGCTGTCCCCCTTAGCGATGATGAAGTTGACCAAATCTTGAAGGACCTCGAAGACAAAAAACAAAAAGTCACCCAAAAACATAAGTTCGAGGTGGGCGACAAAGTTAAAATTATCGATGGCGTTTTCGTAAACTTTATGGGAACAGTCATCGAAGTGTACCACGAGAAAGGGCGCTTAAGCGCTATGGTCTCCATCTTCGGTCGCGATACTCGCGTCGACGATCTCGAGTTCAGCCAAGTAGAAGAGCTGAACGAAGAGGTGGATAAATTATAATTGAAAGATGTGTCAGGACCATCTTCCAAGAAGTATTTCTTAGGTGAAATAAGCCTCCTCTTGGATCCCTTGACTACAGCGAAAATACGAATCTGAGGAAAGTATGGCTAAAGCTGCACCTAAAAAAAAGATCGCGAAATTTATTAAGTTGCAAATCCCTGCAGGGAAAGCAAACCCAGCACCCCCTATCGGTCCCGCTCTCGGGGGCGCAGGGGTCAACATTATGGCTTTCTGCAAGGAGTTTAACGCTCGCACACAAAGTTTGGCAGGAGATATTCTCCCTGTCGTTATCACTGTTTTCGTTGATAAAACGTTCACATTTATCACCAAAAAGCCCCCGGTGGCTGAACTCCTAAAGAAAAAATTGGGAATTCAGAAAGGATCGGCTATTCCTAACCGCACCAAAGTTGCGAAAATCACACGTCAACAAGCGTCAGAAATTGCAAAAGAAAAAATGCAAGACATGAACGCCGCTGACCTCGATGACGCAATCGATATGGTCTTGGGAACAGCGCGCTCAATGGGTATTGATTACATACCATAATTAGGAAACTTAAAATATGGGTAGCTCAAGCAAACGCAGTCGGGAGATAGCAAAGATGGTGGAACCTCAAAAGGTTTACACACTATCCGAAGCTATCGCTATCTTAAAGAAATGCCCTCCTGTCAAATTTGAACAGTCGTTGGACATTTCCTTAAGAATGGGCGTTGACCCACGTAGATCAGACCAAGCAATCCGAGGAACTGTTTCGTTACCGAACGGAACGGGTAAAACTCTCCGTGTCTTGGTATTCTGTAAAGGAGACCGCGTCAAAGAAGCCTTAGACGCTGGTGCTGATTACGCAGGCAACGAAGACTTATTCGAAAAAGTCAACAGTGGCTGGACAGACTACGATGCTGTCGTCGCAACGCCAGACATGATGCGAGAAGTCGGTAAATTGGGAAAAGTTTTAGGTCCTCGCGGTTTAATGCCGACACCTAAAGCCGGTACCGTCACCAACGATATCGCAAAAGCCGTCCAGGATGTAAAAGCCGGAAAAATCGAATTCAAAAACGACAAACAAGGTGTTGTAAACGCCGGCGTCGGTCGCTTGAACTTCGAAGAACAAAAACTGATCCAAAACGTTCGTTCGTTTTTCAGAGCAGTTCTCCGCGCTAAGCCTCCAACAGCAAAAGGCCACTATATCAAGTCGATTGTGGTGTCTTCCACAATGGGGCCTGGCCTCAAACTCAACTTGAATGAACTCGAAGAGGGTTAAGGAGTCACGATCATGAGAAAAGAAAAACAACTCCACCTAAACGAGATCCAAAGCCCAATCGCCGATCACTCCTTTCTCGTAGTTCGCTACAAGATGGGTGCTAATATGGCGAACAGCTTCCGTCGCGAGTTGGGTAAAGCCGGCAGCCACTTAGAGGTCACTCGTAAAAGAATGCTCCTCAAAGCGGCACAAAATTCCGGTGTCGACCTCAAATACAGCTCCCTCGATGGACACATCGGAGTGGTATTTGCCCCTGTCAACCCTCTTGAAGTTACGAAAGTGGTTTTCAAGTTCGGTGAAGACAACAGCGAATCGATTGAAGTTGTAGGAGGTCGCATTGACGGCCAGCTCTACAACGGCACCGATATGGAAAAACTATCCAAGCTTCCAAGCATGGATGAGATGCGCGCTCAGCTTCTTAGCGTATTTGAAGCTCCGCTCTCTCAAACACTTGCTACAATGGATGCTATTCTCGCAAGCGTTGTCTACTGTTTGGACAACAAGTGCAAAGCGGAATCCGCTGCACAAGAGTCGAATTAAGTTAAGAATTATTAGTGAGGTACTACTGTGAGTAACAAAACTGAACAATTAGTCGAAGAACTCAGCCAACTGACCGTTCTGGAAATGGCAGAGCTCAAAACTCGTCTTGAAGAAAAATGGGGCGTAAAAGCTGCTGCTGCTGTAGCAATGGCTGCTCCTGCTGCTGGCGCACCTGCTGAAGCTGCTGCTGAAGCGACAGAATTCACTGTCACTTTAGAAGAAGCTCCTGCTGCTGCTAAAATCAACATCATTAAAGTCGTTCGCGAAATCACAAGCCTCGGCCTGAAAGAAGCGAAAGACCTCGTTGAAGGCGCTCCAAAAGTTGTCAAAGAACACGCTCCTAAAGCTGAAGCTGAAGACATTAAGAAGAAACTCGAAGCTGCTGGCGCTAAAGTCTCCTTGAAGGGACATTAATCCACACGCGAGTTTTCGTGAACACCCAGACGCAAGATAAAACTATTTATCCTTGCGCCTGGGATTATGTATTTTTTAGTGATTTTTATCACTTTTGCGTGTCTCTGCTGCATTATAGATTGCTTTATCTTCAAGTCTTACCAGGGAGTCCTTGAGAATGTTAAAAAAGCCCCCACAACGCCAAGCATTTCATGAGAGGGAAGAGATCATCGATCTTCCTAACCTTATCGAAATCCAGGTTAAGTCCTACTCACAATTCCTTCAGGCTAACAAATTTCCCGACGAAAGAGAGAATTTTGGTTTGCAAGAAGTTTTTACCGAAATATTCCCCATCAAATCCTACGACGAAAAAACCATTTTAGAATGCCTCTCCTACAGCCTGGGAGTCCCTAAATACCCACCAGAAGAGTGTATTCGCAGAGGAATCTCCTACAACGTCACCTTAAAAGTTAAATTCCGTCTTACTGACGAAACCGGTATCAAAGAAGAAGAAGTCTACATGGGTACAATTCCCATCATGACCGATAAAGGTACCTTTATCATCAACGGAGCCGAAAGGGTTGTCGTTTCTCAATTGCACCGCTCTCCGGGAATCTGCTTTGAACAAGAGAAACATCAACGTGGAACTGTTCTTTACTCGTTCCGCATCATCCCCTACCGCGGAAGCTGGTTAGAGGGTGCTTTCGATAGCAACGACCTGATCTACATCTACATCGACCGCAAAAAACGTCGTCGCAAAATCTTGGCAACGACATTCATCCGCGCTCTTGGATTCTCCACTAACGCCGATATCATCGAAGAGTTCTTCACTGTTAAACAAGTTAAAGTCAAAACTGAAAAAGAATTTTCCAAACTGGTGGGTAAAATTCTTGCTCAAGATATCATTGACGAAGCAACTTCTACACCCTTCGGTAAAGCGGGCGAGAAACTCACGACCGCAATGCTTAAGCGTATGGTCGATGCCGGAATCACCACTTTCAAAATCGCTGATGATGCAGACGAGCAAAATCCGATCATCAAAATGTTGGCAAAAGATCCGACAGACTCCTACGAATCTGCTCTTAAAGACTTCTACCGCAAAATTCGTCCGGGCGAGCCTGCAACGCTGTCCAACGCACGTTCTGCGATCATGCGTCTGTTCTTCGATCCAAAACGGTACAACCTGGGCCGCGTCGGTCGTTACAAAATGAATTCGAAACTTGGTTTCGAACTGACAGACGAGTCTCTCGAAACTGTGACATTGTCGAAAGAAGATGTCATCGGAGCTCTCAAATACCTAATCCGCTTGAAACATGGCGACGACGATACAAACGTCGATGATATCGACCACCTCGGTAACCGTCGCGTCCGTTCTGTTGGAGAATTGATCCAAAACCAGTGCCGTATCGGTTTAGCTCGTATGGAGAAAATCGTTCGCGAGAGAATGAACTTGTTCGACTTCTCTTCCGACACTCTGACACCTGGAAAAATCGTTTCAGCAAAAGGGCTTTCCGGAGTTCTCAAAGACTTCTTCGGCCGCTCCCAGCTGTCTCAATTCATGGACCAAACCAACCCGATCGCTGAATTGACGCACAAGCGTCGTCTTTCTTCCCTTGGGCCCGGAGGTCTTAATAGAGACCGCGCAGGCTTTGAGGTACGGGACGTCCATCCTAGCCACTACGGTCGTGTCTGCCCAATTGAAACACCTGAAGGTCCGAACATCGGTCTTATTACATCGCTGTCCACCTTCGCTAAAATCAACGAATTCGGATTCATCGAAACACCTTACCGTATCGTACGCGATGGTGTCGTCACTGACGAAATCGAATACATGACTGCAGACCAAGAAGAGCGCTGCGTGATTGCTCAGGCGTCCGCTCCCCTCGACGAACATAATATGTTTGCCGAAGAGATCTGCTGGGCACGCTACCGTGGCGAACCTTTGGAAATCGAAACAACTCGCGTCACCCATATGGACGTGTCGCCGAAGCAGTTGGTCTCCATCGTCACCGGTTTGATTCCGTTCCTCGAGCACGACGACGCGAACCGCGCATTGATGGGTTCGAACATGCAACGTCAAGGGGTTCCTCTCTTGAAACCTCAAGCTCCGTTAGTGGGTACAGGTTTGGAAGCAAGAGCTGCCCGCGACTCCGGCGCTGTTGTTATCGCTACCGAAGATGGAACTGTCGAGTACGTCGATGGCTTCAAAATTGTGATCTCTCCAAAGGGCAACCGTATGGAGAAAAAGACCTACTACTTGAAGAAGTTCATCCGTTCCAACGGCGGTACTTGCATCAACCAGCAACCTCTTTGCGAAACCGGCGACAAAATCAAAGCTGGCGACGTGATTGCTGACGGTCCTGCGACGGAGAATGGAGAAGTGGCCCTCGGCCGTAACGTTCTGATGGCATTTATGCCATGGAACGGTTACAACTTTGAGGACGCCATCATCATCTCCGAAGAGCTGCTAAAAGACGACGCGTTTACATCGATCTATATCGAAGAGTTCGAACTGACTGCCCGCGATACGAAGTTGGGTAAGGAAGAGATCACTCGCGATATTCCGAACGTTTCAGAAGATGCATTGGTCAACCTGGGAGACGATGGTATAATCCGCATCGGTGCGGAAGTAAAACCTGGCGACATCCTGGTTGGTAAGATCACGCCTAAATCGGAAACGGAATTAGCTCCAGAAGAGCGTCTTCTCCGTGCGATTTTCGGTGAAAAAGCTGCTGACGTCAAAGATGCTTCCTTGACTGTTCCTCCAGGAACTGAAGGGGTCGTCATGGATGTCAAAATCTTTAGCCGACGTGACCGTCTCTCTAAAACCGATGACGAGCTAGTAGAAGAAGCTTCTAAGCTGAAAGACATCCATAAAGAATACAAATTAAAGCAGCACGAACTGAAAGTGGAATGCCACGAAAAGATCGGCGCTTTATTGCTGAACGAGATGTCTCCTGGAACAATCGTACACAGACGCTCTGCAGATGTCATCGTCGACGAAGGCTCCTACATCAACCAAGAAGTTTTGGAAGCGATCGAAAAAGAGAAAGTGGAAGACTTGATTATGCCTTCCAACGACCTGTTCGACACGTTAAAAGCTTTGCTACACGACTACGAAATTGGTCAGCAAACTCTCGATCTTCAATACAAAACCGAAATCGAATACATGAAGAAAGGTGATACGGACCTCGATCCGGGAATCATCCGTCAAGTTAAAGTCTACGTAGCTTCCAAACGTAAGCTGCAAGTGGGTGATAAGATGGCGGGACGTCACGGAAACAAAGGGGTTGTCTCCAAAATTGTTCCGATGGCGGATATGCCCTACCTCGATGATGGTATGCCAATCCAAATGATCTTGAACCCATTAGGGGTGCCTTCTCGTATGAACATGGGTCAGCTTTTTGAGACCCACCTCGGCTTCGCTGCAAAGCGCGCCGGCATCTACATGAAGAGCCCTGTGTTTGAAGGATTCCCTGAACAGGAAATCTGGAAAATGATGGGCGAGCAAGGTCTCCCAACCAACGGTAAATTCTTCCTGTTCGACGGGTGCACCGGTGAACGCTTCGATAATAGCGTTGTAGTGGGTTACATCTACATGCTGAAGCTAAGCCACTTGGTCGCTGATAAGATCCACGCTCGCGCGGTCGGACCTTACTCTCTCGTGACGCAACAGCCTTTGGGCGGTAAAGCGCAAATGGGGGGTCAACGTTTCGGGGAGATGGAAGTGTGGGCAGCAGAAGCTTATGGCGCTGCGCACCTGCTCCAAGAGCTATTGACAGTAAAATCCGACGACGTCTCCGGCCGTACTCGCATCTACGAATCGATCGTTAAAGGGGATAACCTCCTCCGCTCGGGAACTCCTGAGTCCTTTAACGTATTGATCAAAGAGATGCAAGGCTTGGGTCTTGATGTTAGAACAGAAGCGGTTATTGAGAAATAATCATAATTCCTAACGGCAGGACAAGGTGTCCTGCCGCGCGCTCTGGCGCCGAAAAATTTAGTAATTGAGGAAAGGGCATGTCTGAAAGAGAACACAATGAGGCCGAATTTGATAAGTTGACGATTCACATCGCTTCTAACGATGTTATTCGTAACAAATGGTCTCGCGGAGAAATCAAAAAGCCGGAAACAATCAACTACCGTACCTTCAAGCCCGAAAAAGGGGGATTGTTTTGCGAAAAGATCTTCGGGCCCACACGTGACTGGGAATGCGCCTGCGGTAAATACAAAAAAATTAAGCACAAAGGGATTGTCTGCGACCGTTGCGGCGTAGAAGTTACCCTTTCCAAAGTGCGACGCGAAAGAATGGCACACATCGATTTAGCTGTTCCTGTTGTCCATATTTGGTTTTTCAAAACGATGCCTTCCCGTATCGGTAACATTCTTGGAATGTCTTCCGGAGATCTGGAAAGAGTCATTTATTACGAAGAGTATGTCGTCATCGATCCGGGTCATACCGATCTCGAAAAGAAACAACTGCTGAACGATACAGAATATAGAGAAGCGCAAGAGAAGTGGGGCCGCGATGCCTTCGTTGCTCGCATGGGTGCTGATGCTATCCGCGATCTGCTTTGCACAGAAGATCTCCAAACTCAATTGGTAGATTTGAAAGAGAAGCTACGCAAGACGAAGTCGATGCAAGCGCGTATGAAATTGGCAAAGCGTCTGAAAATTATCGAAAGCTTTGTCACTTCCGGCAACAAACCCGATTGGATGGTCATGGAAGCAATTCCTGTCATTCCGCCGGATCTTCGTCCTCTGGTACCTTTGGATGGCGGACGCTTTGCGACTTCCGACCTTAACGACTTGTACCGTCGCGTGATCAACAGAAACAACCGTCTAAAAGCGATTTTGAAGCTGAAGACTCCTGAAGTGATTATCCGTAACGAAAAGCGTATGCTTCAAGAAGCTGTTGACGCTCTGTTCGATAACGGTCGTCATGGTCACCCGGTAATGGGAGCAGGAAATCGTCCTCTTAAATCCCTCTCCGAAATGTTGAAAGGGAAACAAGGGCGCTTCCGTCAAAACTTGCTCGGTAAGCGTGTGGACTACTCCGGTCGTTCCGTTATTATCGTCGGTCCTGAACTGAAATTCAAGCAGTGCGGTTTGCCAAAATTGATGGCGCTCGAACTGTTCGAACCTTTCATCGTGAAACGCTTGAAAGATTTGGGCTACGTTTACACTATCCGTTCGGCGAAGAAAATGATTCAACGTCACGCTCCCGAAGTTTGGGACGTTCTCGAAGAGATCATCAAAGGGCACCCTGTTCTCCTGAACCGTGCGCCTACACTTCACCGTTTGGGTATCCAAGCGTTCGAGCCTGTGCTTATCGAAGGGAAAGCGATTCGTATTCACCCAATGGTTTGCGCAGCGTTCAACGCGGACTTCGACGGGGACCAAATGGCGGTTTACGTTCCCTTGTCTATCGAAGCGCAATTGGAAGCTAAGCTTCTGATGATGGCTCCGGACAACATCTTCCTCCCCTCCTCCGGAAAACCTGTCGCTGTTCCTTCTCAGGATATGACTTTGGGTCTGTACTACTTGATGTGCGATCCTCTTTACTTCCCAGAAGAGCATGGACTCAAAACAAAAGTGTTCCGCGATTCAGAAGAAGTTCTGATGGCGTTGAACGCATCCGGAAGCTACAAGTGGTACGAAGATGTGCCGAAAAAAGACGAATCGATCCGTACTTACATGACACGCGGATTGCGCACACACGAGTTAATCAAGTTGCGTACAGAAAACGGGATCATTGAAACGACTCCTGGTCGTGTCTTGTTCAACCGTATCGTTCCGAAGGAATTGGGCTTCCAAAACTACAGTCTTCCGAAAAAGAAGATGGGCGAACTGCTCATGCAGTGCTACAAGAAAGTAGGTCTAGAAGCGACTGTTAAATTCCTTGACAACTTGAAAAACCTCGGGTTTGCCGAAGCGACTCGCGCTGCGGTTTCCATGGGTGTTTGCGACGTTTGCATCCCACCATTGAAAGAGAAAATCTTGAATGATGCACACGAAAAAGTTGCACAAGTGAAGAGACAGTACGAAGAAGGGATCATTACGGACGGTGAGCGTCAATCTAAGACGATCAGCATCTGGACGGAAGTTTCTGAAGTTCTCTCCGAAGAGCTGTTCCAAATGGTCTGCCAAACAAAAGACGGCAAAATGAACCCACTTTACGTGATGCTCGACTCGGGTGCGCGGGGTAACAAATCGCAGATTAAACAGTTGGGTGCTCTGCGGGGTCTGATGGCGA
>CAMFKA010000031.1 GCA_945957185.1 uncultured Chlamydiaceae bacterium
CTAAAATAAGATTCGTCTAACCCACAGCTCCTACGTCGCAGTGGGCTATAAAATCGGTCGCGCTCGCGCTCTAGCTGCAATTTCCCTTAAATTGACGACATTGGGGCAAGGGCACGGGCAAGGGATTTGGATCCTACACAACTATGCTTTCGCTGCGCGTGCTGCCAAACGAGCCTTTGTGCGGCTGACTGTATTTTGCTTCAAGATACCGTGTTTGACGCCTTTGTCGAGTACGCTGTAAACTTCGTTAAGCTTCTCTTTGGAGCATGCAGCGTCGTTCTTAGCAAGGCATTCTTCCAGTGATCGAATTGTCGTTCTCACGGCTGCCTTGTAAGAGCGGTTGCGTAGGCGACGTTTTTCATTTTGTTTGTCGCGCTTCAAAGGTGTTGGTATTTTTTGCTTTGCTTTCTTTTCGTTTTCTTTAGCCATTATTCCTCAAGCTGTAAAGGTTAAACTGATTCTGTAAACATTGTACCGTTCTTGCATTAATTCGTAAATCATCACTTTGCAAATTTGCACCTTTTTTGCTACACTGGCGCTCTTATACATTCTCCACCAGGAGCGATTTTCTCATGTTACATTTTTTTCGAACCCATCAAAAATATTTTTTCTTACTGGTGACAATCGTCATTGTGATCAGCTTTTCGTTCTTTGGCACCTACGGAGCGATAGATCCGACAGGTTACCGCGACCAGGAAGCCTTTGTCGCTATTGATGGCACCCGTATTTATCGAAGCGATTTAGAGGAACTTGTTTCATTTATTTCGACCGACAGCGAGGACAAAGTTCTTTTTGGAGGAGAGTGGGGACCCAACTTCTTCAACAATGGCGTTATCTCAAAAGATTTTTTACAAACCGGACTAGCAAGCATTTTGGTGCAAGCTTATAAAAATGAGTTGGCAGAAGACTACATTCCGCGGCATAAAAAAGAGAAATCGTTTCAATTTTATAGACATCCGCAAGCAGATTTCATCACACTAGAAAGCGCATGGTCTTACTTCTCTCCCGGGATGAAAAATAATGTTGACACTTTGGTTTTAGCAAAAGACCCTCTCGATGCATCCGCTTTTGACGCAAGAGTCAATTTATTTTTAGCAGGCAGACGAGTTCCCGCCTCCACCCTTAAACAAATATTGAGATTTCAAGAAAATCAACACAGCTGGATCACTCCGGATCCGCAATTGCAATATCTCGACCTCTCATTATTCGGATATCACACTGTAGACGACTGGTTCGGACCGCGCTTCACTCGTCTGGTCGCAGAATTTATTATCAATGCGTCAAAAGTTGCAGAAAAAAGAGGCTACCGCGTTTCCAAAGAGGAAGCTTTGGCGGACCTAATGCGCAACAGCGAACTAAGTTATCAGCAGAACAGTAAAAACCCTGCTATCGGTGTGACAAACAGCACTGAGTACTTTCTGGAGCAACTACGCAAGCTAAACATGGACCCAACCACCGCCGCAAAGGTGTGGAGCCAGGTGTTGCTATTTCGTCAACTGTTCCACGATGCCGGCAGCGCCGTTTTTGTCGATACGTTCGCTTATTCAAAGGTGAACGAATTCGTTGGACAAGAAGCCTCCGGCGACCTCTATCAACTTGCTCCCGAATTTCGACTTGGCAGTGGAGAAGACCTTCGCAAGTTTGAAGCTTACTTGCAATCCGTTTCGAAAAAAGATGAAAAAACACCTTTGGCAATCCCCAAAACACTACTTACTGTCGATGAAGTGAAGAAGACTACACCCGAGCTAGCTCTTAAAAAATATTCACTTCGCGTTGCGCAAGCCGATACGAAACAACTCGAAGGAAGAGTCTCTCTGAAAGAAACCTGGAATTGGGAAGCTAACGAAGCAAATTGGACGCTCCTTAAAGCTGAGTTTCCGGAATTAGCACTCAAGCCAAGCAGCACTCGTGAAGAGAGAGTTGCAGCGCTAGACAGATTGGATGATACGACAAGAGCAAGAGTAGACTCTTTTGCCCGAAACAAAATCATCTCCAACGAACCCTCCTGGATCGAAACTGCCCTTGGACAGGCTCCACGAAAGCCTCAATCTATCGTCATCCGTTTAAAAGGCGGTAAAGCACCTTTACTAGGCGTAAAAGACTCTTTACAGCTGATGAAACAGCTCGATGATGCGACTATTGGCAAAGAGTTCGTGTACTCTCCGGATCAACAACGTTACTATGCAATTACCGTGATTGAAAGGTCCCCTTCTCTGGAACTTTCCACCTATGCCGATGCGGTGCGAGGGGGTGTTTTGGAGGACTTGGCAAAGAAAAAAGTCACCGACGAACAGCTAGATAAAATTGTCGCTGCAATCAAAGCAGACGCTGAAAAATCAGGAATTTTGAAGTCCGGACAACCGTTCACGCGAGACACTGCAGCAACTCTGCGCTTCTATCCATTCTTTAAAGAATCGCAAGAGAAGCTGAAGAAAGATCCTTCCAGCGAAAAGCTGTTAGTGAAAGCTGCGGAAGGAAATAAAACCTCTGAAAACCAATTTCAAATTGAAAAGAGCGACTATTCGCAAAGTCGTCACTCCAATGACTCCTACTTTGATGAAAAAGCACTCTTCGGTCTAAAAGAAGAAGGTTGGACTGCTGTTCAAACATCACCAACCGGAGACCTGCTCTTTTTCCAACTCAAAGCAAAAGGGCTCAATAACAACGGCGAGATCAACGAAAAGATCTCTCAAACTCGAAACCTGCTCTCCGATAGCGTCCAAAGAAAAATGATGACAGAGCTGGTAGACCAGTTTAAAAAAGCGGATGCTCTCTCCTTAAAATTCCTAAATCGCAGGAGCGATGACGGAGAAGGCAGTGCTTCGACAATGGAATCTGAACAAGATGGATGAAATTGTCCCCATGGCGCCGATCGATTTTTTTGAAATCGGCGCCGATATCTTACCACTCAAAGCCGAAAAGCCCTTTGCGATAGACTCTCGCAATTTTGCACATTTTCGGCTGCCTGACACGTCCGCTTTGTGTAACGAAACCGCCTACGCGGAGGTGGCGTTAGGGTGGTCCAAGGAAGGTCTTGAATTGGCCGTCCGTGCAGACTCCCTTAGCCGCGTCGAGCTCATGATCGACACGCGCGACGTGAAGACTTCAGGGTATAACACGCGCTTTTGTCACCACTTTTACTTCCTTCCGGAAGCTATTGACGGAGTACAGGCCGGAGAGCTCACCCGTTTCCGCACAGAGGACACTCACGAATTGTGCGACCCTAAAGCGCTACAAGTCAAATTTAAAAGGCAAGCTAGCCAAGAAACGCTCCACATCTTTATTCCGGCATCATGTTTACATGGATACGATCCCGACCAGTTTCGTCGGATGGGTTTTAATTATCGACTTATGAATACCCAACGCGACCTTCAACATTTTTCTGTCATCTCAGAGGAATTTCAAATCGAGCAGCAACCATCCTTGTGGGCTAGCCTAAACCTCTCAAACGGATAATTTCCGGAACTACTCGTAATGACAGTCAACATCAACCTTGTTTCATGGCTAACCACTGAGCCAGTGAGATCACTGAGAATTTATGAGAAATATAAGAGAAGTCATATTTTTCAATACCAAATATCAACTTAACAATCGCAATCAAAATTTGAAAAATTTAACTCTCCCCATCTCATACCCTCTCTGTGATCTCACTGGCTCAGTGGTTAATTATGCAACGATACCACTCTTTGCTGGTCCTAGTTTATGTTGACTTGCAACAAATTTTTTGATTTACTTCGTCCTTACGTCTGTGAGGAATTGTCGCTATGGAAACCACTCTCTATCACACTCATATCGAATTGGGTGGTAAAATCGTCGAATTCGCAGGCTGGCAGATGCCTATCCAATACCGAGGGATCTTGCAGGAGCATAAAGCTGTGCGGGAAGGGATCGGCATCTTCGACGTTTCGCATATGGGAAGAATTGTTGTAGAAGGAGATGACGCCGAAAAGTTTTTAGACTCTCTTTCGACAAACAAGATCGCAGGCAAACCGGACTACAGCGCCACTTACACCGTCCTTCCAAATGAGCAAGGCACCTGCGTCGATGATGTCATCATCTACAAACAAAATAAGAGCCACTATTTTCTCATCGTCAACGCAGGAAACCGCGCTAAAGACCTTGCCCACCTAAAGCACTATGCAAACAAATTTTCTGTCACCATCAAAGACCGTTTTGATTTGGAAGGAATTTTATCCCTGCAGGGCCCAAAAGCCTTAGAGATCGCTTCAACGTTATTTCCTGAAGCTCTGCAATTGAAAAAAATGCAATTTGCGAACGTCATCTATCATAACACCCCTTTAATCGTGGCGACAACAGGATATACCGGGGAATCCGGAATCGAAATCTACGCTCCAACCGCAATTATAAAATCACTGTGGGATCACTTCACACAGTTGGGCGCTGTTCCTATTGGCCTTGGAGCAAGAGATACCTTGCGATTGGAAATGGGATTCGCTCTTTATGGCCATGAACTAAGCGACGAAATCTACCCTCATGAATCCGTGTCGTCATGGACAATCAAATGGGACGACAGAGATTTTGTAGGAAAAGATGCGATGTTAAAGAGAAAGGCGACCTCTGAAACATGCCAAAGAGGGGTGATGTTAGAAGAGAAAGGAATTCCTCGCGAAGGATATTCAGTGTTTGTCGAGGGGCAACCAAACGGTAAGGTCACGTCGGGAACTTTTTCCCCCTCGCTAGAAAAAGGGATCGCCATCGTTCAATTTGAGAAGAGCGTTGAAATCGGTCAACCCGTTGAAATACAAATAAGACAACAATTAGCAAGGGGACGCGTTGTTCCTCTGCCATTTTATCATAAGAGGACATCATGAAATTTACACGTACACATGAGTGGGTCAAAGTGGAAAACGGAATCGGAACGGTGGGAGTTTCGGAACATGCGCAAAAAGAATTGGGCGACATTGTTTATGTAGAGCTCCCTCAAGTGGGTAAAGAGGTGAAAGCAGGACAAGAGGTTGCTGTTCTAGAGTCCACTAAAGCAGCTGCAGATGTCTATTCACCTGTCTCGGGAATCATCACAGAAGTGAATAGTGATTTAAGCAATACATCCGAACTGATCAATCAGTCCCCTCAAGAGAATGGATGGATCTATAAGCTACGCATGACCAACCTGGATGAAATTTTACAATTGCAGGATGAAAAGACCTACCTGTCTACTATCGAAGGACATTAAGTCTATGGATTTTGTTTCAAATCAAGCACACCAGATCGGGGAGATGCTCATCAGCCTAGGCATTTCATCTATTGATGAACTTTTCATTGATATCCCCCAAAAAATCAAAAGAGACCGACCGACGGAAGATGATGGTCTTTCAGAATGGGAGGGGATCCAATGGATGCAAAAATTGGCAGACAAAAACCAGTTCTCCCAATTTGAAAACTATATGGGAGCGGGCTGCTATGAACATCATGTTCCTGCATTGGTGAGCGCGATTACAGCAAAATCTGAATTTTTAACGTCCTACACACCCTATCAAGCAGAAGCATCTCAAGGGATGCTGCAAATCATCTTCGAATTTCAAACAGCCGTCTGCGGCTTGACAGGGATGGATACCGCAAACGCATCTCTTTATGACGGAGCCTCTGCTTGCGCAGAAGCCCTGTTAATGGCGCTACGTCTACAAAAACCAAAAAACAAAATTGTCATCGCACAATCGGTCCATCCACACTACATCGAAGTGATCAAACAGTACATAGAGTGTCATGAAGCAACCATAGAGGTTGTTCCTTTCGACAAAGAAGGGCTTCTCGACTTCTCTGCTCTTAAAAACGCCCTCACGGAAGATTGCGCTGCTCTACTGCTTCAAACCCCCACATTTTTAGGCAATATCGACGCAGTGGACAAGGCGTTTACAATCGCTCACGAAGCCGGAGCCCTCGCAATTCTGTGCGGCAATCCTCTCGCTTACGGTCTTTTCCGTAACGCTAAAGAATGGGGCGCAGACATTGCTGTAGGCGATATGCAACCCTTCGGGATACCGATGCAGTTTGGAGGACCCCACGTCGGTTATATTGCTTGCAAAACTGAATTTATTCGACAGCTTCCGGGTCGCATTGTAGGCGAAACAAAAGACACTGAGGGACGTCGTGGATTTGTACTGACCCTTCAAGCTCGAGAACAACATATAAGACGAGAAAAAGCGACTTCAAACATTTGTAGCAATCAAGCATTAGCAGCATTGGCAAGCCTAGTTGCTATGCTATGGTATGGAAAGCAAGGGGTACACGATCTCGCTTTGACAAATTATCAAAGGGCCTCCTATCTCCGCAGCAAGCTCTCAGCGATTCCTGGAATACGCCTTCTTAACGATGCGCCCATCTTCAACGAATTTGCTATCGCATTCCCTCTTCCGCCAGAGACCGTTCTTTCTCACTACGAAAAAGAGGGCATTATTCCCGGTGTAAGCCTGGAGAATTTCTACCCCAGTCTTTCCGATTATTTTCTTATTGCAGTCACAGAGACGAAAAACCGTTATCAGCTCGACAAATTTGTTGCTGCGACAGAAAAATTAATGGAGGGGATCGTATGAAGACTATCTTCGAAAAATCACAAAAAGGGCAACGCGCCTACTCACTTCCACGCAGCAACGCCGCTTTCGAAGCGTTTACTCCGCCAAAAGAACTTTTAAGAGAGTCCTCACTCCCCTTGCCCGAAGTTTCTGAAATCGATCTGACAAGGCATTTTTCGTGGTTAGCCTCCAGGAACATGGGAATCGACACCCATTTCTACCCCCTCGGCAGTTGCACTATGAAGTTGAATCCTCGTGTCAACGAGCTGTGCGCAGCTTTCAGGGGCTTCACTCAGACTCACCCTTTAGCTCCCGATGCACTCGTACAAGGGAATTTGCAACTCATCGCCGAATTTTTAGATTTCCTCTGCGAAGTGTGCGGCATGACAGCGGGGACACTGCTGCCAAATGCAGGAGCGCAAGGAGAATTTGTCGGCATACAAATGATTACTGCTTACCATCACGAACGAGGGGATACGGAAAGAACCGAAATTTTAATTCCAGACAATGCTCACGGCACGAATCCCGCAACAGCGGCAATGGCAGGGTATACGATCCGCACCATCCGCACGGATGACCGCGGAGATTTAGACATCGACCACCTCAAAGAGCTATTATCGGACAAGACTGCGGGATTGATGATGACAAACCCCAACACTTTGGGGTTGTTCTCTCCAAAAATACTAGAAATCGCAGCGCTGGTGCACGCACAAGGGGGATTGCTCTATTATGATGGCGCAAACCTCAACCCTATCTTGAATATTGTACGTCCTGGAGATATGGGATTCGATGTGATGCATTTGAATCTGCATAAAACCTTCTCCACACCCCACGGAGGGGGAGGCCCCGGATCGGGTCCAGTACTTTGCAATGATAAATTAAAGCCTTATTTACCTGTTCCTAGAGTCGAAAGGCGTTCAGATGGACATTTTGCAACATGCAGAGAAGACCCCAGAAGTATTGGAGCTATTGCATCATTTCACGGAAACTTTGCCATTTACTTAAGAGCGTATCTTTACGCCAAACTTCATGGACATTACGGGCTTCGAAGAATTGGGGAAATTGCGGTGTTAAATGCAAATTATCTCAAAAAGCATATCGGAAAGTATTTGACCGTCCCCTATCCCCAACCATGTATGCATGAGTTTGTTGTTCAGGCTGACAACTACCTAGACAAAGGGGTGAAAGCTCTAGACATTGCAAAACGGCTACTAGATTATCAAGTGCACGCACCAACAGTTTATTTTCCATTGATCATCAAAGAGTGTCTACTGATTGAACCAACGGAATCGGAATCAAAAGCTACGTTAGATTACTTTATTGAGTGCATTCACAAGATAGTGGAAGAGATTAAAACGGATCCGGAATTAGTAAAATCAGCGCCACACACAAAACCGGTGACACGTTTAGATGAAGTGGGAGCTGCAAAGAATCCAATATTGAAGAGCACTGCCCTCACGGAGTGAGAGCAGTACAAAAGAGCTATTACAGTGCAATTGCAACGATTGCAGCAGCGCCGCCAAGAGCGAGAGGTGTAACGAGTGTCTTAAAGATTTGGACTAAATCTTTTTTAGCCCAATCAGCTTTCAAATTAGCGATTGTGACATTTTTAAATGCAAATAGAGCACCTGCAGCTAATGTACCAGCTACAAAGTATTTGTTTAGAACAGCTTTAGCAATTGTGCTGATTACTGCGCTCTGAGAAGTTTTCAAAGCAAGCACTGGTGCAAATGTGTTGCTAACAAATCCGACTACGCTGGAAGCTGCGGATGTAACGTATGATACCATAATAATTCTCCTTCATGAGTTTATGGGTTTAATTTAAGTTCCAAAGAGTAACATCATAATTTTTTTAAAGCAAGGGGAATTCGGTGCGATGTCAATTTGTCATTTTTCTTGCAATTAGCGTAAAACCACTCCTTGCTTATAGCTATAATTAATTTTTCAACACTATACTTAATAGTAATTCAACACAAGCTAAAATATGCTTTTATATTTTTTTACAAAAGGGCAACCTACACAACTCGATTCATAATGCTGGCAAAAATCACGATGCAGTTGATAAGAACCTTGCTGTAAATCCCCTCTTGATAGCACTTTATTCTCACTAGTCTGCCCAAAAAATCGATGAGAGAGATATTTTAATTTTCCTGTCTCCTTCGAGGGAAGCTCTTTCAGCAGCAGCGAAATTTTCTCTCTATCAGACGCCCCTGTCATCGTTTCATACAGAAATGGAACAAATGAATTAACTACGATTTCCTGCTTTGTCCCTTCTCCCAGCAAACCGTATTTCTTGGCAGTCGATTTTCCTCCAAAAAGCATGTGATGGTCAAAATAGGGATCTGTGTAATCCGGAATCAACTTTAACATCCCCTTCAGAAATTGTTTGGGCTCTTCAAACTGCTCCCACATAGACATCAATTCCCTTTGAATTTTATATCTGTTCGGATCGATCAGGAATTTCGAAAGATACACCAACCTACGTAGAGGATGGTTGAGAGGCCTTACCTGAGACAAATGCAATTTCACGGCTTGTGGAGTGGCAGGAGCAAGGGAAAACAGCTGTTGGAAATAAGGATCTTCCCCCCACAGCTGTTGATAGCGTTGTACGAAAAATCCACACAGCCCCATCAAATACGCCAAAAGTGCTTTTTCATTTTCAATTCCACGATGCTCCACTGCTCGATAGAGCTGCAAAAACTGCGCGCTGTTATGTCTAAAACCAAGACCTTGACAAATTCCTGCGATGAGAAAGTCTGCGGCATCAGAAATCGAAAAATTGAGGAGTTCATATTTTTTATGGAGCCTCCAAAGAGCGGCCTCATGGAAGAAATTTTCGATCTTATTGCGATCTAAATTATGGAAAAGGGATTTTGCGCAATCTCCCGACCCTAAAAATTCCTTGTAAGGGTAGCTGTCGAGGTCGATCAGCACGGCTAGATCGCTTAAGGGGGCTGTTAAGCACTCTTCCAGATAGCATTGATGAAAAAATTCTCCATTCTCTTTGTTCAAGCTGACACGATTTCCATCCAAAGACACATGAAGAATCACATTGTTGTAAGCGCTATTTGTGTGGTGGCCGTGATGATTCCACGAGGCATCTTGAAAGTGAATTTCGATATCGCCTTTCAGCAATACTTCTCCGACACGAATTTCGGCTTGTAAGAAGTCAGGACCGGGCCCTGTATTCCAAATTCCCGAAGAGATCACTTCAATAGGTTCGTTTAGGGAGGTTTTAAGGCAAGAAATCCATTTTTGTTCAGCCCATATCGCATGAAGATGCCTTTCTCGGATTTGTTGCTGGTCACCATTGCGATCGCAAGCTTTAGGGGTATCAAATAGCAATAGTTTTCGGTAGTTATCCATCGGCGCACCCAAATAAATTTTTTATAAAATAGCTTTATCGTGACTATTTGAGCAAGCAAGATTCTTTTTTTAAATCTATAATCCCATGCCCGTGCCTGTGCCTCTGCCTGTGCCCGCCTTGTTATTCAATGGAACTCAGTAGGGAATATCGGGCACAGGCACAGGCAGAGGCACAGGCACGGGAGATTGGGTTCGAAGAAGATCTGATTTTTTCTTAGATCGTAATGAATTGCTTTGCTATGATAGAGCTTAAAACTCGGAGGCAATACCTATGAACAACGAAACAGTTCAACTGATTAAATCTATCGAAGAGCGCTTGATTCACATGTCGAGGTATCTTTGACTTGGCTTCGAAGGAAGCACGTATCAAAGAATTAGAGACTCTAAGCGAAGCCCCCCAATTCTGGGACAATAACGAACGAGCACAAGCTGTCATTGCGGAAACAAATTCACTCAAAGAGTGGACTCTTCCCTATCACGAACTTCACATCGGTTTAAAAAACACTAAAGAACTCCTCCTTGAAGCAGACGACTTAGGCGATCAAGGCCTTATCGATGAATTGCAAGCAGAAATTGTCAAAATTGATGAGAAGCTGCAAGAGATGGAAATCCGCAGGATGCTCTCCGGAGAGCTCGACAACAAGTCATGCTACCTCACCATCAATTCAGGAGCCGGCGGCACAGAGGCGTGCGATTGGGCGCAGATGCTCTCAAGAATGTACCAACGATGGGCAAATCGGCGAGGATGGAAAGTCGAGCTGATCGACTCCGTCGAAGGGGACGTTGTGGGCGTGAAAAGCGTCACAATGAAATTCACAGGTCCCTTTGCCTTTGGTTATGCCAAAGCGGAGCGCGGAGTGCATCGTCTTGTCAGAATATCCCCTTTTGACGCTAACGCCAAAAGGCACACTAGCTTTGCATCTGTCGATGTGACCCCTGAGATCACTGACGACATCAAAATTGAGGTTCGTCCCGAAGAAATTCGAGTCGACACCTACCGCGCATCGGGAGCGGGAGGGCAGCACGTCAACAAAACGGACTCTGCAGTCCGCATCACTCACTTAAAAACCGGTATCGTAGTTTCCAGTCAGAGCCAAAGAAGTCAGATTCAGAACCGTGAAACGTGTATGAAGATGTTGAAATCAAAGCTTTATGAAATGGAAGTGACTGAGCGTGAAGCATCTCTGAAACAACTTGCCGGTGAAAAGAAAGAAAATGCGTGGGGAAGTCAAATACGAAACTACGTTTTCCAGCCTTACACTCTTGTCAAAGACGTAAGAACTAAGGTAGAATCAGGGAATATACAGGCCGTTATGGATGGCGACCTCGACGCATTTGTCAACGCGTTTTTGAAGGAGTTCCTGTAATGACAACTCAACACCCCGATCGTCCCGACATCGAAATTCCACCCGGAAAAGACCCTTTTTCCGGATTTGATATCCGTTATACCGAACCATCGGATGCCCCCCATCTTAAAGAGTGGTTAAGTGAACCGGCAGTAGCCCGGTGGTTTCCCATGGATGACGAAGTGGAAATCGTCGATGCTGTCAACCGATGGATTGGATTTTGCCGTTACAAATGCAGTATTACCGCAACGGCGAATGGCGTTCCTTGCGGACTGGCAACTCTTTATTTGAATCCGTATAAAAAATTAGCTCACCAATGCGAATTTGGAATTGTTGTAGGGAAAGACTTCAGAGGAACCGGAGTGGGAAGGGAGCTTTTACGCAACTTATTTCATCTGGCCAAAAAGTTTGGAATTGAAGTAATTCACTTACAAGTGTATGCTGAAAACCCTGCCATACGACTCTATCGTCGTATGGGGTTTCGTGAATTCGGACGGCAATCGCATTGGATCAAAGACAAAGGTGTCTACCAGGCACGCCTATTCATGGAACGTTTTTTGTAATTTTTACCTTGTACTTGAATTGCTATGACATCTTCTTGCCTGTTGGAAAAGCTTGAAAGCGGCTCCAAAAAACGAGTTAAACTCAAAATTAACGACAACCGTACTACTATGCTCAGCGTTAAGTGGGAGCCGGAATACACAAAGGTATCCCTTCACAGAATGTTTCTGCAAGCTCCTATCGAGGTGATGAATTCTTTAGGTTCCTACATCCGCAGAGAAAAACCCTCGATTGATTCGACTGTCAAGGCTTACATCGAACGCAATCTAAGAGCATTGGACTATTCAAAAAAACTTGATAAAAGCAAATTGTCCACGAAAGGCTCCACTTACGACCTTCAAGAAATTTTTGACTCTCTCAACGACAAGTACTTTGATGGACAACTGACTCTTGGAATCACATGGTTTGGGACTAAAAAGCCCAAAACAGGATCTCGAGTCATTCTTGGACTGTATCAGGACCCTCTCAAACTCATTAAAATCCACCGCCTGCTCGACTGCGCACGATTCCCCCGCTTCCTCATCGAATACGTCATTTACCACGAAATGATCCATTTCGTACATCCCCCGTATGTAGACAAGAATGGGGCAACAAAAATCCATCATAAAGAATTCAAAGCAAAAGAAGAATCTTTTGAGTTCTACGAACAAGCAAATCGGTGGATCAAAAAACATCAACACGACTTTTTCAATTCAACCTTCTAGGGGTTCTTATGGCCGGTCATAGCAAATGGGCAAATATTAAGCATCGCAAAGGAAAAGCGGATATTAAAAAGGGAAAAGTATTTTCCCGCATCGCCAAAGAGATCATCAGCGCTGTTAAAGTTGGCGGAAGCGGCGATCCCAAGTCCAACCCTAGGTTAAGGCTAGCTCTTACAAAAGCTCGTGAAGCAAACGTCCCTAACGACATTGTCGACAGAAACATCAAAAAAGCCTCTAGCGCCGACCAAGAAGATTACCACGAACTCACCTACGAACTTTACGGCTATGGAGGTGTAGGTTTAATTGTTGAAGTGATGACCGACAACAAAAATCGAACCTCCTCAGAGATGCGCATCGCCACCAACAAAAGAGGCGGAACGATTGCCACACCGGGTTCTGTCGCTTTTAATTACGACCAGCGAGGGGTTATTCAAGTTCCCAAGGGGGGAATCAGCGAAGACGACTTGTTCCTGATAGCGACAGAAGCCGGAGCTCTCGATTTCGAAGCTGACGGAGAACTATTCATCATTACAACCGATCCCAACGATCTTTACGCGGTGAAAGAGGCATTAAGTGGCAAAGGAATTAAGTGCGAAGAAGCTTCTCTTGAAATGATCCCTAAAACCACTGTTGAAGTGGACGAAGAAGCAGCGAAATCGAACTGGGCACTGATTGAGTGGTTAGAGGGCCTGGAAGACGTAGACGCTGTCTACCACAATATGACAGAGTAGGCAATTCGAGGTTATCTGACCGGAATCCAATGACGGCTCAGGTGTAAATCCTCGTATTTTTTCTTTAGACTGGCAGCCGTGCGGACTCTTTCGGCTCTCATTTGGAAGGTCATTTCAAAATTTGCCTTTTGCTCCTCCACAAACTTCTTCTCCTCTTCGGTGAAGTTGGCGGGATTGGAAAAAAGAGCATCGATCTCTTCGCGCGTGATGCCAAGAGCGTTCATGATGTCCTGAGC
>CAMFKA010000032.1 GCA_945957185.1 uncultured Chlamydiaceae bacterium
ATGCATCCGAAACTTTGAAATTCAGATTAATCGACATGAAAATTTCCGTTTTTTTGATTCGATTATAATGTATAATTGTTAAAAAACTATTAAGTTATTGTTAATTTTACGAGCGTTGCTCTGCACGTGCCTACCTTAGCTCTGACTAAAATATCACGTTGCATTCTAACATAATTTATGTTATTATTTCAATATGAATAATAACGTTAGATTAAATAATTGCAAATGGCTCGCCTTTAACCTTAAGGTTGAGAAAAAATTACGCGACCCTTCCGTATGGAAAATCACAAAAGTCGCCCTCCACGCTCTGCTACTCCTTTCAAAATCGCTCAATTTAATCATCGGGGATCACCGTTGGCACTCGCAGACTGTCGGTTTGGAAAAAATTTCCCTCTACCGCTACAACTTCAAAAATAATCCCGAGCTGCGCGAGCAAGAAAATTCGATTCTTACCATCTTCGATGCGCTAGAGAATCCTCCTTGTACCAAAGAACAGTTCCTCGATTTGGTCGTCAATGCCGACACTCCTCGCATCAAAAAAATGTCGGGTGACTCCGGGCTGCACTTTCAAGTTCTCGCGAGTGAATTCGGCAAAAATTCGCAATTAGAGGGAGGGCACCTCAGTAATTCGATTCAATTGCTTACAAAATTCTGTGGTCAGCACCACCCTGATATCCTCGAAAAACTGTATGGCGTCGATGCCGCCCTCCTGCACGAAATCCAACAGACCATCGATCCGAAAAAATATTCACCCAAAGAGCTACTGAAAGCTTTGGAAACAGCTTTAGCGGAAGGTAGAAACGTTCTGATTTCAGGGGGTTGGATTGGGCTTCCAGCCGGACATGCCATGATGTACGAAGTGATTCCTACAGGTACTGAAACAATCAATTTCCGCATTTATAACTTGGGTGCCGGATCATCTGAACACGCAGGTTATTCTGAGAGGGGAAAAACGAAAAGCGCACCTTGTGTGGAATGGAAAGGAATTCAAAAGTCGGCTCTGCTACAACCGACGGTACTTGAGATTTTGATCGAGATGAAAACGAAAGTTTATTATCCCGGCATTACACCCAAAGCTGAGACCGACTACGACGCGCCGGATATCTATTCAGGATTTCGTCAATTGTTGAATCCAACATCGATGGGGTTGGTATATTGCTCTCCTCTTTACATGACGAGGCAGCACTCCGGTACGTGTTCGTGGAGATCTTTCGAAGCTTTTTTATCGACCCGAATTCCAGAAGTCGAATACAAAAGATTGCTGTTGGACCTCAAATTAAGTAGCGTCTTGTATTTGGTTGACGGTACCTACAAATGGTTCGATCCGGCTTATAAGGAAGATTTGTGGGGACTTGTCCACAAAGCGAAATTAAAACTTGCCCGTAAAGTCGATCACGCATTTTCAAGAGGGCTGATCACAAGCGACTATCTGATAGAAAGTAATCGACAGTTAAAACGAGTGGAAGAGTGGTTGAAGTCGCACGCTCCTACGGCACCATCCTCTAGAGACCTCGGAGTTGCCGCTCTTAGACAAAAAATTACAAATTTCTGCGCTGACGCAATCACTTGGGTGAAATCTAAAATCGTGCTGACACCTCAAACGTCTTTGCAAGATGTCTACGCCGGGCGTGTTGCCGCTCAGGCGCCATCGAACAATTATCTGATTGTTCAGAGAATAAAAGAGCTTGAAGTGACAGAGAATCCGCAAGAGGCGCTCGGTAAGCTTACTGAAGCCGCTGACCTGGCGACACAATTTTGGACTGATGGACATGGAGATGCGCCACTCAACGTTGCTCTGCATGATTACATCTTAAAATTGCCTTTGAATATTGAATTTTGGCGTTCGGCCACAGCGTCGCACCCGGATGGGATTGCGACGGTTTCCCGAGAGCTGAAGCGTTTGGGAGCAGTATCCTTCAAAACATCATACATGAAGGCTTGTCAGACGGGGGTGCACCCTCAGATGGTCTTTATTCAAGAGAAAATGAAAAAATTGTTCTTAATGCTAGGGGAAATTGAAAATCCTGCATATGCAAAATTGAATACCGCCCCAATTTTCAGGCACACAGAAGGACGCGCCTCTGCTTACCAGCTGTACCGAGAAGTTTATATTCAGCAGGACAATATCCGTAAAACTGCCAATAGCAATCTGTATGCTTTTTGTCAGCTGTCAGATGGTATTGGAGCAAAATTGGAAACTATACAATCCGATTTTTTATTTGAATTTTTGTCTCAAAACGACAAGCAGCTGTTAGATCGATTGGATTCCGGTTTGTCGAGAGATCAGGATGGAGATCCTTCCAAACTGAAGTCCTTACATTTTCTGCTTTCGGATCAGTTGCCCGTCTGGATGGCAGCACTTCGCGACACGTGTGTTTATGCAAAATGGTTATATGATGAGAAATTAGTTAAGTTTGACGCACCGGATCGCACACAGAATTTAGAGTGTGAATGGAGCTTGCGCAAAGGAGATACAACTCAAATTGACATCACACTTCACGGTGTGAGAGGTTTTCCTACAGCCGACTCGCGCTATGGGGGAGATTACGAAGTTTTCGATATGTGGCAAACCAATATCAAGGGCACTGATATCAAGAAAGTCATCGAAGATGGGAACTTTGGTCGTTATTCATCTGAAAAGCAAGCGATGGGACCACATCGTGACGTTTATAAACGTAAAAAAATTAAATCGTTTACTGACGAAGAGCGGCTAGAGTTGAAGCAACTATTTATTATGTCAGCGATTAGGCCTTGGAGGTTGTTGGGGTATTTCCTGAAGTATCCATCGAAGCTGAATGAGACTGAATATCGGGTTCTTTTCAAACGTCTATTGTTCCAAAAAGCCACATATACCGCTTTAGCAGATTCCCGCTCGAAATTTTCCGATGCATTACAAGAATTTCTACACAATCAATTGGAGATGGCGTTTAGGGAAGGGGAAATCGCAAAGAGTGTCTTCCTCAACCAAGTAACGGGGATTTTAGAGACTTTTAAACCTCAATCATCGCTGTACAGCCGAACATACGAAAGATTTGCCGGTCTATTGCATAAACCCGGTTTGAGCGTCGAAGATAAAAAACGGATCTACCTCGGTCTGATCGAGTATGTTTACAATTGTGAAAACCCTACCGATGAGCAAATTTTTTACGCTTTAAGAGGGTTATTGGAACTTTCGAGCGATAACAATTTGTTGTCGAGAATGGATCCGGAAATGGTCAAATGCCGCGATGATTTTGCATTTAAATACCACTCCAGAATAAGTGCCTGTCTAGGGCTTTCCGGCGAATTGAATCAAAACTTCATCTATGAAATTTTAAAGGACCGATTGCCCGAAAGGCTACAGTGGCAGGTGCGCGAGAGTGCCGCCGGGGTTGAACTTGTCGCTCAAAATGGTGGTTACATCTACAATCCTTCTATGGGCGTGTTAAAGGGCGTTCGAGAATCGCAAACTCTCCCGGCAGCTATTGCTGATCACCCTCAATTTAAATCCGTGTTTCCAAATCCTCTTCAACATGTAAAAAGCAAACACAATGTCTACAAGGTGACAACCTGCGAAGGGGGCAGCTACTTTATCCGCCTCGGCACCGCCAACGCGTTAGTGATACAAAAGCTCTGTGATGACGATCGTGGAAACGAACACTACTGTCGCTTAGATTTGATTTTTGGAGAAACGCCTTCCTTAAGAGATGTGTATCGTCGTGGCACTCGCGTTCATGGCCAACACTTTCAACATGGTTTCCAGGGATGGGTTGAGGCGTCAAATCCTAACATCATTCGCTTTAAAGAAAGCGGAAAACCGGATAGTCCTTTCTCCCCCTACCAGTTGGATATCCGCTCCGGTGTCGTACACGATGTCGACAATCAGCTTGTTTTGGCGAAATCTTCCGGTCTGTTAAATCGTTTCGAGCACCCGGACTTCATCCACGAATGGCAAACAGAACGCCCCTCCCGTTTAAGCGTATTGGAACTGCCGCGCTATCAACTTGCGTTTAATTGTTCCCAAAGCAACCCCCCTGTTTATGAATCGAGAGAGTTCCCCGGGTACTATTTATGCTTAAACGAACGTGTGCCGGCTTTAGGAATTTACCAAGAGTACCTCTTGCTACAAAATGAGGCGGGAAAGCAAAAATTACTCATTCCTCAACTGGAAAGTACGAAGGTTAATTACTCCGAGTCATTGGCTCCACTCTATGCGATGGATTTCATTGGGAACGAACAAGATCAAAAACAACGCAATTATTACATTTACGACATCGATGAAACCGGATTCCCCACAGCAAAAACGTTAGAGCCCCGTCTTTGGTTAGCGAAAACATTGACTCTAGTACAGAAGCATCGACACGCTGCGGCAATTCTGAGGGCTTGCGGAGAGAAAATCACTCCCTACAGCGAGCAAGAAAAGAAAATCTTGCGAGATATTACAAAAGTAGGAAAATTCAATGGAGATGCATCGGGAGATGGAATCAGCATTAGGTTGTACGCTTGTTATCTGTTGGTGAGAAACTCTCTACTGACAGGACTGCCGGATGAGCAAGATATAGATTCTCTTGGTACTGCTTATCACAAGTATCTAGCGCATTTAAAAAACGTCACGGCGTTACCGCTTAAAAAACACGAAGAGATTTACCTGTGCAGATTGCTCCTGAAACCGTCAGAGAATATCAACAGGAAGTCTGATTCTACTCTAGAAGTAAGGCTTAAAGAGCTAGAATCGGGGACACTCATTAGTGTAGCAACTGAACCTCAAATTAGCTCTGGTTCAACCGCATTAATGGCTTCTCCGGTGAGGTCCACAATTTTTACTACTCGTCAAGAGATGGTTGCTTCCGCGAAAAAACACTATCTGATCACGCGTGCAGGGGGGCACATCGTAAACCATTTTCCCTATTTTCATGCTCTTGCTGCCGGCGCTCCATGTCCCGAGAAGTCTCGTCTCGAGACGGCGTGTAAGTTTATGTTAACACAATCTAGTAGGCCTGCGTTGGCGAAGTATTTGTTATACATCATGGACCATCCTGAGGCTTACAGGCCACCTAGCGATTGGATGCAAGACAACTGGGCTGTCGCGGTAATTTCAGCAGCGGCTATTGCAGAGGAACCGAGAGCAGAAATTGCAGCCGACTATCCTAAAGAGCGCTTTGTCGCTTATCTGCCGAAGCAAAAAAGTGGCGCGTCTCTACCATTCGTCTTTGTTGCTACCAAAGAGCCTACAGTCATCAATGATGCAAAAGCGTACTTCCAAAAGGTATTATCAGAAAATGATGCGATAGGATCACTTGGAGCTTGGCTTTCTGGTGCCGCAGGATTGAATGCTTTAGAAAAAAGAGAGTATGACAGATTGACCGAAGACTGCCGCGAAGTCTCTGCAAAAGAGAATTTTACGATAACAGACGCTTCATTAGACGCTCTTCACCACCGGTTGCTTGAGAATCGCGACGAGAATCGAGAACGGATCTCTGCGCTAAAACGTTCGATCGTTAAAAAATCTCGCCGCCGCCATACGGATCCACATCTTGCCGCAAGAGAAGGAATTCGTGCAAAAGGAGGCGTCAAAAAAGTTGAATTCGACGATGTCTTGATCTCCTTTGCTAGGAAAAATCCGGCATCACTTGCCGCTAAGAATAGCGCTCTCGATGCGCAAGTTTTGCACGAGATCTACACCGAAACCGCTGAGTATCTACAACTTGTCACGTGGGAACAGCAGCGAGGCAGAGCGTTGCGCGAAATCAGAAAAATTGGAAAAGCAGACGGAGAGCGCAAAAGCGCTTTGGTACAATCGCTGAGAGCAACAATCTGCGCAGAAAGAGCTTACGATGTTCAAGAAAATCCGGCCTTTTTAGTTTTTGAATTTTATTCCCAAAAGCTTTTGTGGGAGAAGCAGATCAAAGCTCTACAGCTATTTTTGGAAAGGAAAGAGGAGAACCCTGTGATGGAAATGATCATGGGGTCGGGGAAGTCAGAAGTCCTTCTCCCTCTGTTAGCGTTGCTGCGTGCCGATGGCGAATGCATCTCTATGATCATCGCTCCGCAGACCCTTTTCGAAAATGTTTCCAGCAACACCCACAAAATCAATAAAGAAGCTTTTGGGCAATCGCTCCACACCATCCATTTCGATAGAAACACCGAACTGACAGAAAGTCGATTGGTGTTGATCTTGAAAGAATTGCAGCATGTCCGCGACAACAAAGAAGCGTTAGTTGTCACAAGCAAGACAATACAGTGTATCATTTTGAAGTTCATGGAGCAGTCGTACAAGCACTACAGCGGAGACATGGAAGGAATTGAGCCTCCAAGAACCTTGAAGCTGCTCGGAGAGATCGTGCACCTTCTCTCCACTCACGGACTCCCCATCGTCGATGAGGCGGATTCCATTTTGAGGATCATGCACGAAACAAGCTTCAATTTAGGAGGGCGCGTCGCCCCAAATCGTCATGAAATTGAATTTGTCGGAGCCATCTACAACGAAGTATTGGCCTTGCAAAATGATACCCCTGTGCTGACCGAAGAGATCTACGCAGAGCGTTGGAAGATGTCGCTGCAACAAAGTATTATGAAGATGTTCCAAGGTGCTACAAAAGGAATGTTCGGGCTGACGGCATCTGAGGCTAACACTCTGCAAAACTTGCCTCAAGATTTGCTGTGGAGTTATTTGTGTCGCGATGCTCAGAGGAAAGAGGAATTAGATAAGTGGTTCATCGCTATTCCCGAGAAAAAAGTTCAAGACCTTGTCGCTTTGGCAGCAGAAGAGCTTTCTCATCTCTTGTCGTTTACGCTGCTCAAAGAGTGGAATGTGGCTTACGGAAGAGATCGCAAACAAAAATCGCCGATTCCCGTGCCGTTTGAATTTGCTTCCACTCCAAAATCGGGTTCCGTTTTTGCTAATCCTTACGTCACAATGAACTACGCTTTCCAAACGTACCTCAAAGAAGGCGTTGATGACGAGATTGTACGCAATCAAATCAAGCGCCTTCAAGATGAAGCGATGAATGAAATGCGATTGCACGCGATGGGAGACTATTCCGAAACAAAAGCATGGCGCGAGTTCTGCATTCTTAAGGGAGATGTGGATGTTCCATTCTTGAAGATCGATCAACATCAATTAAAATTACTGGTTACTCAGATCAACAGCTCCCAAAAGCATCTGCTGACTTTCATCACCTACTTCATCCTTCCGCAATTGGTTCTCTATAGCCATAAGCTTACGTGCTCCCCAATCAACATGATCAGCTTGTTTAGATGGTTCTCCGGATTTACAGGGACGTTGTGGAATGGCAAGAGCCTGTACCATACGGCTTCGCTAAATCCTGAAATTGGCACCGATGCCAAAACCCTTAGCATCTTATGGAGAAATTGCAGTTCCGAGGATGCGGTGGTCATGGTTCAAAACTTAAATTCCGAAAGCCTACTATCGGAGCTTAATCAGATCCATCACGAAGTATTGATCGACGGCGGCGGTTACTTGAAAGAGCTGTCCAATGGGGCGGTTGCACAGAAGATGTTACAACTTTCCGGCACTCCTACGGTCTTCTATAATCCGAAAGGGGAGAAGACGGTTCTTGAGCAAACCGGCGAGACGCCGCTTAGTGAAAGTCGACTGAAATTAAATCAAAGAAGAACCTATCTCGATCACAGCCACACAGTCGGAGCAAATGTCCTTCAAAGCTTTAACGCTTTAGGTCTCGTCACTATAGGAAAAGGGATCCTCTTGCGCGACCTGCTTCAATTCGTATGGAGAATGCGCGGTCTTGCAGATCTTCAAAATGTGAAGTTTGTCGTGTCCGAAGAGGTCGCCATTTTGATCAGACAGGCTCTTGGTTTACCAGACGACGTCAAGATCCGCTTCGTGCATATTTTGGCTTACGCGATTAAAAATCAGGCGGAGCAGCAAGGAAGAGATAACCATAAAGGCTTTTTAGGGCAGCTTTGGAATGTACCCCAACAGCTGCTCCTGCGGGTTTTGTTTAACAAAGACTTGTCGGAACAGCAGAAGAAGATGGCTTACGACAGCCTGGAGAATGTGTGGGTTAAGTTAGTCGCCACCTGCGCGTCCGATTCCTTTGGCGCTGTTCCTATAGAAATCGATGCCGCAGATGATGTCGATAACATGATCAACAAGGCAACCACCTTCATTAACGAGTGCTTCGATGAGTGTCCATTTTTAGAGATCATCCGCTCTCGTCACGACTGCCTTAGGGATTTTGAAGCGATCAGAAATCAGATCAAAGTACAGGAGCCAACTCCGGTGGCGAGCTCATCGACAGCATCTTCCGTGGATTGTTATTTCTTGCCGCCAAAGGCAAGTTCTCCGGAACATCCACAAGATGAGACAGTGGACTTGGAGCTAGATTTAGACGTCAATACACAAAAGGAGTTAGAAACCGTACAGGAGGACGCGGGAGGTTCATTGGTGACTTTGCCAGAATCAAATGGTGTCGCAATGAAAAGGGTATCTTCACTTGACGAAATCGAATTGCAAAGAAAATCCAGAAACGACTTGTATCACGCAGGTGCCTTTGATTACACAATGCCGCTGAGCCTTATTTTGCACGGTAAAGCAGCGCTTAGCAAGTTCGCTCATTTATTTGAGGGGATTGATTTTTCTGTGAACATGCTACAATGGCGAGACGGAGCAACAAAATTAGATTCTTATGAGGTGTTTGGTATTCAACGAACTCCTCCGTCTTACATCAACTTTAACGGATATACTGTTTCGCAATTAGGATTGCAGCGATACACATTGGTACATACGGAATCGGAAATAAATCCCCACACAACATCGTTAAAACCCTCTTCATACGATATCACCTGCGGGTTTCGATGTAAATCGGAATTTCCGTTGAATGCGCAAAACCTTGAACACGTGGTTAAAATCAAGTTTTTCTTTGGCGAAGTGGCCTACAGCAAGGATGAGCAGCAAATTTTGGAGCGATGGATCGCGGAAGCCGGTCACGAGCTGTTGAAAGAGCTGTTTGAAAAGTATGCGTTGTTAGGCTTCCCATCAAAGGCTGAGCGGTACCGCGGCAGCTGGCTACAGAAGAAACTGCAGCCATCAAATGCTGTCACATAACTCTCTAAATCAACTTTTCTCTTCATAATTGCAGCATTATGATTTGATATGAATGTTTGTAAAATAAATTCTTGCTCAAAATTAAAATTATAAGTTACAGTCGGCTCGGAGGATGTTTACAAAGTGTGATCAGAATGCTTTGTAAACAGTGGTGATTAATTATGCAACAAGGCCTTTGTAAACACCCTCTAAAATTACTTTCTCTCACAACTGACCAACAATGCCTCAAAGGGAGTTAAGCATGGTCGATCCACAGTTGAAAAGCAATCCAGCTTCATTTTTTGTCAAAGATTGCGCACTTGCTCCGATAGCAACCGGCGTCAAAGCCTTAACTCTTGGGGAGTTTCGCGATAGCATAAAGATCATTCCCACAGAGAGCATCTACTTCCACTTCTGGCGTCCTTCAATAGAGGCGTCGTTAGCTCCGGGTGCTTTTTTTAACGATTTTTCCCACTGGGCACACTATCATCTTCATGATGATGTTTTGGCCGAACGATTGGCGTTGCTCGATCCAACCGAATATGTAGATTTGGAAAGGTTAAGAGAAGATCTTGTCGAAGTTGTTGAAAATCGAATCGACGAGCAAGATGGGATCCAAATTGCTATGAGCTCGGAGGCATTTCATTTTGTTAAATCTAAAATCGTTGTTTTTAATACTGCATACAAGATGGAGCATCCCAAGGATTTGATCAAAGTTCTCCCCACAATTTCTATCAGCAGTATTTTTTACCATTTTATTGACGCCCGTCGCCGTGAAGTGGTCTCGCTTGATGACTTCAGCTCTTGGCTTTTAGGGTATGGTAATAAGTACTCATCTCTTGTTGAACAACTAAAAATGCTTGATCCTTATTTTATCCCCCTAAAAGACCTTCAGAATAAATTGACCAATGTAGTTACGAAATATTTTTTGGATGAAGAGAAAAATGAGGGGGGGGAGGAATGAGCAAAATTTTAGATGATTACGCAAAAATTGCAGGTCAAAAGGTGATCGATCAGCTGCTTCAGCTTGCAAAACCCTTAAAAAACATTAAAATTGTTCATGTTAATTCCACAAAAATGGGAGGGGGCGTCGCTGAGATTTTAACAAAAATGATACCGTTGACGCATAATCTGGGAATTGAAAACTGTTTTTGGGAAGTAATAGAAGGTTCCAATGAGTTTTTTCATTGTACTAAAAGCTTTCATAATGCACTACAAGGCGACAAAAAACTTCCCCCAAAATCCTACTTCGATGCTTTTGAATCCACTAATGCGGAGAATGCGAAAAGGCTAAGGCCTATCCTTGAAGATGCAGATATCGTTATCATCCACGATCCTCAACCTCTTGCTCTTATCGAACATTTTCCTGAAAGGAAAGGGAAATGGATTTGGAGATGCCATATTGATGCTAGCCGCCCCTTTCGCCCTGTTTGGAACTATTTAAAGACTTTTATTGAAAAATACGACGCTACCATCTTTTCCCTCGCGGAATTTTGTCACCCGCTTCCTAATCCGATGTTTGTAATCCTGCCAAGTATAGATCCTCTTAGCGACAAAAATGTCGATCTTACCGAATTGAAGATCCGCGAAACGGTGGAGCTTTTCGGAATTGATCCAGAGCGTCCCATGATCCTTCAAGTCTCCAGGTTCGATCGGTTCAAAGATCCCTTAGGGGTGATTGAGTCCTACCGGCTGGTGAAGAAATTCAACCCCGCCGTCCAGCTAGTTTTAGCAGGGGGAGGCGCTACAGACGATCCAGAGGGTGAAATTGTCTTAAATGAAGTGCGGGAGGCCAGTGAAGGCGACCCGAATATTCATGTGCTACTCCTTCCCGGTGATGCTCACAAAACTATTAATGCCCTTCAAAGAGCGTCCGATATCGTTCTGCAAAAATCAATTAAAGAAGGGTTTGGTTTGACTGTTACAGAAGGGCTTTGGAAAGGAAAACCTGTCATTGGAGGAAATGTCGGAGGGATTCGTAAACAAATTGTCAATTGGCATACAGGCTTTCTTGTAAACACTCCTGAAGGGGCTGCTTATAGGATCCGTTATCTGTTGCAAAACCGAGATAAGATCCAAGAGATGGGACGGTTGGGAAAGGAGTTTGTACGGGAAAAATTTCTTCTAACCCGTCATCTACGTGAATATTTGACTTTGATTTACTCATTATATTTTGGGCATAACGATAGAATTGAGTTGGGTGATCGACTCTAACTACGTCCTCAACTACAGGAAAGAGTGTGCACATGCAAATTTTAAATCCAACGTTAAATTTGGAGTTGTTTTTTAAACAATTGTCTAAAAGTAGACTCGCCCTCCTTATTCTCGATTATGACGGAACGTTGGCACCATTCAAACAGAACCCGAACAAGTCTTTTCCCTATCCGGGAGTGATAGAAAGAATCCAAGACATCATGGCACAAGGATCTACCGAAGTGATTGTCATAAGCGGACGTGGACTCGACGGGCTTATCTCCCTCCTCAATATGCGCCCTCTTCCCGAGTTGTGGGGGTCTCATGGTGGGGAACGTCTGCTAACAAACTCCTCTACACCTATGATGCTGTTGGGCGATTCAGCTATTAAAGCCGCTTTAGCAGAAGGTGTTGTTGCGGCTGCTGAAGAGGCTCCTGATCTATTGTGCGAAAGGAAGCCTCTAGCTATTGCGCTCCATTGGCGTGGGAAGGACAATGAAGTTGCAAAACTGCAGAGTCAGAAAGTTTTAAAAAAGTGGAATGTGATTACTCAACAATATCCTCTTGAAGTTCATCTTTTTGATTGTGGTTTTGAATTAAGACCCAAAGGGATTAACAAAGGGGAAGCGGTGAGAACTCTTTTACAGGATCTTCCTTTAGAGACCCCAATAGCTTATTTAGGTGACGATTTAACCGACGAAGACGCCTTTGAAATACTTGGCAGTAGAGCGCTAAAAGTTTTGGTGCGGAAAGAACTCCGCCCCACAAAAGCTGATATCCATTTGATTCCCCCAATCGATTTGCTGAAGTTTTTTGACTGGTGGATCCAAAACAAAAACAAGGAGAAATTTTGAGTTATCCCGAAGAATCCACCCAGTCGCGCATCTTAATAGTTTCGAACCGCCTTCCTTTTGTTATAGAAAAGGAAGCGGAGGAACTGATCCTGAAGCCAGGTTCGGGAGGGCTTGTCACCGCGTTAGCCCCTGTTTTGCGAAATAGAGGCGGAATTTGGATTGGATGGACAGGAACCGTAGATGTTGAAGAAAAAGAGATTGATGAGCTGTTTAAACAAAACAAACGAGACCAAGGTTTTTTATATGCTCCGGTATTTTTAAGTAAGGAAGATCTGTCAGGCTATTACGACGGCTTTGCAAACGAGATTATATGGCCCTTATTTCATGATTTGCAATCTCAGTGCAATTTTGTTCCTGAATACTGGCAAGCCTACCAGAGAGTGAATAAGAATTTTGCAGATGTAGTTTCGAAACACGCTTTAAAAAATGATTTTATCTGGGTCCATGATTACCATTTGATGCTTGTAGGACAGGAGTTATGTCAAAAGGGGATGACACAAAAGATGGGCTTTTTTCTCCATATCCCTTTCCCCCCGCTGGATATTTTCTTGAAGCTTCCTTGGCGTTTCCAAATCATTAACGCTCTTCTTCAGTACGACCTTGTAGGTTTTCAAACAATGCGAGACAAGCGCAACTTCATACAATGCACACGCACCCTCATCAAAGATGCGAGGTTCGTTAAAGGCAACTCTTCTATGAATGTATGTAAGGTTGGTCAAAAAGAGGTGAGGATAGGTTCATTTCCTATTAGCATTGATTACAATGAATTTGAACAGGTCGCTCTATCAAAAGAGGTCGATCAAGATATTAAAGAGTTGAAAATGACAGCACAACATCAAGTCATTATTTTTAGTATCGACCGTCTTGACTATACGAAAGGAATCCTTTTTAGACTTCAAGCCATCCGCAGGTTCTTAAACCAATATCCCGAATTCCACAAGAAAGTGCAGTTTGTTCAACTGGTAGTCCCCAGCAGGGCTGAAATTCCCAAATATCATCAACTAAAAGAGGAAATAAATCGATTAGTTGGAGAAATCAATGGACAAATGACTCATGATGGTTGGGTTCCTGTTCACCATCTTTACCGCTCGTTTAGTCGTAGAGAATTGATCGCCTATTATCGCGCTTCCGATATTATGTTGATTACGCCGGTAAAAGATG
>CAMFKA010000033.1 GCA_945957185.1 uncultured Chlamydiaceae bacterium
GAGAAGGAATGAGATAAGAAGCGTTATTTCAACGATAAAACGATTTAACGATAAAACGATAATCGAATGATATGACGACTCTCACGCTCCTCATAAATCCTCAGTGATCTCACTGGCTCAGTGGTTCATTATTAAATCAAAGGTTTATATTAATCCGTTTTGCCGAAAAGAATAATACCCATCCATTCCCACGATCAAATGGTCTTGCACTCCTATCCCTATCACCTCTCCGGTTTTAACTAAGTCTTTTGTAAGCGATAGATCCGCTTGAGAAGGCGACAACTCCCCGCTTGGATGATTATGAACAAGCACAATCGACGAGGCGCGATGCCGGATTGCCGGATGGAAAACCTCTCTAGGATGAACCAACACTTCTGACACTGTTCCAATCGCAACCACTTCATCAGCAATTACTTGCCCCCTCACATCTAGAAATATCCCCATAAAATACTCTTGCTCTTTGTGGGCAATCCTTTCCTTTATATACTGGTAGGCGTGAGAGGGATGTTCGATCTTCCGTTTTATTTGCATCCCATCAGCACGCGCTCTTCCGCCAAGGGTAAAAGCCGCTTTCAGTTGCAGCGATTTAGCAATGCCCATCCCTTTCACTTCGCATAACTCTTCGATAGAAGCAGCGGCAATTTTCTGTAGCGAACCGAAATGTGCCAAAAGAGAGTGTGCCAGCTGTAGAATGGGCACCGACTTTGTACCGCTCCCAAGGACGATTGCGATCAATTCGGGAGAGGAGAGACTCTCCTCTCCATACCGATGGAGCCTTTCGCGAGGACGCTCCTGTAGCGGCAAGTCTAAAACTGAGTAATTCATCATACTTGGTATTTTGCGAGTTTATCAGCAGTGGCAGCCGGGAGATCGACGCGGAGGAGGATGTCGTTGTCTTCAAAATCTTGACTTAAGACATTCCCTAATTTCATCGCTTGACTGACGATATGGTAATCGCTTTGAGGGACTCGCAAATTGACGATTTTGCGGAACTTGGCAAGCTCCTGCATCATTGCCTCTTGAAGTTGTTCGAATCCTTTTTTCTCTTTCGCTGAAATTTCAACGGTGTGGGGATTCAACAATCTAAGCTTCGCAACAGCTGCGGCAGCTTCCTCTTTATCCACTTTATTGAGTGCTGTAATGATAGGTTTGTTTTCCGATCCCAATTCCTTCAACACTTCCATGGACGCTTTCATTTGCTCTTCCGCCATCGGATGGCTGGAGTCGACAAGGTGAATCAAAATATCGGCCTGAATCGCCTCTTCCAACGTACTTTTAAAAGCTGCAACAAGTTGGTGGGGAAGTTTTCTAATAAACCCTACCGTATCGATAAGTAAAATTTCTTGGTTGTTAGTTAACTTAAATTTGCGAGTAGTAGTATCGAGAGTCGCGAACAATTTGTCCTCGACAAAGACTCCTGCGTTTGTCAAAGCGTTAAGCAGTGTGGACTTACCGGCGTTGGTGTAACCAATGATGGCGAAGACTGGAATTTCCGACTTGATGCGAGCTTGCCGCTGAGTCTCCCTCACATTTTTCACCTCTTCTAATTCGCTTTGAAGCTGCTCCATTCGCGCTTGCAAAATTCGTTTGTCGAGCTCGATCTGCTTCTCCCCTTCCCCTTTTGTGTAACCGCCTCCGGAACCGCTGCTTCCCCCGGAACCGTGCTGACGGGACAAATGGGACCATAGACGCTTCAACCGTGGCGTTTGGTACTTGATGCGGGCGAGTTCAATTTGCAGTTGAGCTTCTTTCGTTTGCGCTCTTTGAGCGAAAACGCCCAAAATAACTTCCGTACGGTCCATGACGGGGCGCTTAAAAAACGCCTCCAAGTTCCTTTGTTGGCTGGGGGAGATGTCTTCGTCGATGATGATGAGGTTTGCCTGAATCTCATCAGCCATTTGAAGCAATTCTTCCAACTTTCCTGTTGTAATATAGGTAGCGGGTTCTACGCGACGATTTTGACACGGAAATGTGCTCGCCACTTCGACGCCGAAAGTGTCGGCGAGAAGCGCTAACTCTTGAAGGTGTTCCTCACAGATGGGACGCTGAGCCGCACCGAGATAGGTGGCGACAAGAAGCGCCTTTTGTTCCGCTTTTGGGGAGGTGTCATAAAGAGTTTCAGAAGGTTTTTTCGGTGATGAAGGGGTGTCCATAAATAAAATATCCTTAGTAGTAAATTAAACGGTGAGGTCGAGGTTCACTTGAATTTCTAATCCATCGTAGGCGCAATGGATGTTATCCGGAAGGTAGGCCTCGGCAATTTCGTGCTCTAATTCGTGAGCCATGTGATTGAGATAAGTCGTTTTTGCTCCCGTTTTCCTTGCGAATTCGATCGCTTCGTCAACGGTGAGATGGAAGGGCGAGGGCGTAAACCGGAGAGCGCTGACAACCAGAACATCAAGTCCCTGTAGGTGAGTGAAGATCTCTTCCGAAAAATCGCGGATGTCGGTGACGTAAGCGAAAGAACCGGAACGGAAGCCATTGACTTTCATGCCGATCTGTTTGTAGGAAAAAATGTCCCAATTGGCCTCTAAAAAATGGAATTTGCAAGTATCGGAAGGGATTTCGTCGAAATCAAATTTGGAGATGAGAGGAGTGATCCCTTGGACAGCCGCCGGAGTTTTCATCATGTAGTCGTAACGCCTTGCAATATCCGCTAATGTTTCTTTAGAAAGCAAGCACCGCATCGGCGATTTGCTGACCATAAAAAGAGCACGCAACTCGTCGAGACCTGCCGTGTGGTCGTTGTGGGCATGTGTTAATATCAGGCCATCAAGATGATTAATTCCAAACTTAAGCGCTTGCTGATGGAAATCAGGCCCACAATCTATCAAAACTTGCTTCCCCGGATACTGTAAAAGGACAGAGGGGCGCATACGGTGATTTTTCGGATTTGTGGATTTGCACACTTTGCACTCGCAGCCAATCACCGGAATCCCCATAGAACCCCCGGAACCCAAAAAAAGAAGACGCGCGTTCGTCATGGAGATGCCTCTGGAGCAACGATATGGACAACGTGGTCATAAACTTTTCTGTGAAAAAAGTAAGCCCATTGGTTTTTAGGTTGATCTTCTATCAGCAACACGCGGAAGAGATCCCCCTCGTTAACAAAGACAACTTCTTGAAAAATTTTGCTTGTCTTGTCATTTTTTACGTAAATGGTAAGTGTGGCCGGTTTGGGCGTATTGAACACACCAACAACCTCTTGTGTAGGCTCTACTATGCTGGTTAGATTCCCCAATTCCTCAAAAATTGAGCGGTACTCTTTAGTGGAAACTTCTGCGCTCCTCCATTCGTTGTCGTTGTCATCAAAATAGCGGAGTGTGATCCGATCGAAAGTGAATTTTCCTCCGCTAGTCCCATCCAAATAATTTAACTTGGTGGTCATCTCAGGGGAGAGCAAAATATTTTTGACCGTATACTGCCCCGTTGTTCCATAAAAATTAATCATAAATATGGAAAATAATAACGCTACAACCACTGATGAGCCCAGCAAAAACAATAGTTGACGGATCTCTTTTTTCTGTTCTTTTTCTTCCTGCATTGTTGTATCCTATACAAGTTGAGTTCAATTTACTCGAATCCACAATTTCAAGGCAAAGAAACAAAGTCAATGTCGGACGACCCTTCAAAAATATTTCCGAAAAAAGCCGTAATCGCAGGCGCCGGATTTTGCGGACTCGCCGTTTGTTACGAACTGCTTCTGCGCGGCTGGCGCGTCACTATCTACGATCCCAAAGGGATCGGCAATGGAGCTTCAGGCGTTGCAGCAGGCCTCGTTCACCCTTTTGCAGGCGAGCACGCTCGACGCTCGGCAGAAGCGACGGAAGGAATGGCTGCGACGACACGACTACTGGAAGTTGCTGAACGGGAATTGAGAGAGCCCCTCCGAACAGTCGGAGGAATTATCAGACGCGCAACAACAGAAACACAAAAGATCGACTACGCCGCATGTGCAGAAAAATACCCGGAAGAGGCGAAATGGAATGGAACGGACTTGTGGATTCGCAACGGAATGGCCGTGCACACGCAACGCTACCTCCAAGGTTTGTGGAAGGCGTGCGAAAGGCTGGGCGCAGTTTTTTACCAAAAACAACTTGTCGATACTTGTGAAAGCGACCTCACCATTTGGGCGACGGGCGCAGCGATGGCTTCACCCTCCCCCATCGATGTCGGCATCCGCATCACCCCGATTCGAGGGCAGCTTTTGGAGATTGAATGGCCTTTGGAAGTTCCTCCGCTTACGCTGCCGCTATGCTCTAAGGTTTATGCAGTGATGGGATTGGACGGACGCACTTGTATTGTGGGCTCCACATATGAGCGTGGTCGCACCGACGATGAACCCGACAGCGACTTTGCCGAAATGGAGATCCTCCCTAAAATATTCCCTTTGCTGCCCTGCTTGGAAGGGAGAAAGGTCGTAGCGTGCCGCGCCGGAGTGAGAGCATCGGCTCCCGGTCACCGTCCTTTTCTTAAGATGCTTAATAACAATACATTTGCAATCGGCGGCATGGGATCGAAAGGGCTACTTTATCACGCCCTTTACGCAAGGAAATTAATTGACAACATCGAGAAAGTTTGAGAGTCTATCATATTAACCCCTGTAGGCTGACATGTCAGAATATAAAGTTTTAGCGAGAAAATACCGGCCCAAACGGTTTTCCGAAGTTTTAGGGCAAGACGCTATCGTCACTACTCTAAAAAACGCTATCAAGCACAAAAGGTTAGCTCATGCCTACCTGTTTTGCGGATCGCGAGGGACCGGGAAAACAACGCTTGCACGCGTGTTCGCTAAGGCGTTAAACTGCCAAAATCCTACTGACGACCTTGAACCGTGCAATGAATGTGCCTCCTGCCGTGAAATCACTTCCGGATCATCCTTAGATGTCATCGAGATCGATGGAGCCTCACACCGCGGGATTGATGATATCCGGCAAATCAATGAAAATGTCGGGTACACCACCACCCACGGCGACTACAAAATTTACATCATCGACGAAGTGCATATGTTGACGAAGGAAGCTTTTAATGCTCTCCTTAAAACCCTTGAAGAGCCTCCCGAGAAGGTCAAATTTTTCTTTGCGACGACAGAACCTCATAAAGTTCTCCCCACCATTTTGAGCCGCTGCCAACGGTTTAACCTCAACAGAATTTCCGCAGAAAAAATCGTCGAAAAGCTCAAAGCAATCACTGTGGATCAGAACACGCAAACTCCTGAAGAGGTTTTGCAACTGATAGCGCAAAGGGCAGAAGGCGGATTACGAGACGCGGAATCCATCTACGACCAAATGTTGGCTTTTCATGAAGGGACTCTCACTTTAGATGCCGCACAAGCGATTCTGGGAATGATGCCTCGTGAATCGTTTTTCGCTCTCGATAAAGCAGGAAAAGAGGGCAACCTCTCCTTCGCTTTTGATGTCGTCCACACGCTCTTTACAGAGGGAAAAGACCTGCAGCACTTTTTGGATAGCTTAACAGAACATTTCAGAACGATACTACTTGTCAAACAACTGGGAACCGGCTCACGATTTCTAAATCTCTCCGAAACAGACCTTGCGAAGTATGCGGAGTCCGCTAAGTTGTACTCTCAAGAGCAATGTCTCGATTTGATGGAATTTCTTTTAAGCTCTCAAACAACTTTGCGGCAGTCCCCCTCTCCAAGGGTCGCCCTTGAATCTATCTTGCTAAGGGTATTGCGCAGCCATCACCGCATCCCTGTCGATGTGCTTGTGCGTCGGCTCATCGAATTGGAAGGGAAATTCGCCTCCGAACCTGTCGCACAGCCGGCAACGCCACCGAAAGCTGCGCCTACACCCGCACCTGCTCCTGCTCCTGCAGCAGCTCCTGTCGCAAAAGCGCCACCACCTCCGGAACCGAAGGCGCCGGTGCAGCAGCCTCCGCAAGCTGCTATCGAAAGCAATAGCCGCTACGACACATTACTACAATTTGCCGCTGTCGAACTCGAGGGTTCCGTACAGCGTAAAACAACCTAAACAGAGGATATTATGGGATCAGGATTTTCAAAACGAAAAAAGCAAGCTAAAGAATTTCAAAGCCAATTAATGGGAATGCAAGAGGCGATGAAAAATACGGAAGTGACAGGCTCTGCCGGAAATGGTTTGGTGACGGTAAAGATGAATGGAGAACATGAAGTCCTTCAAGTTAAAATCAAACCTGAATGTGTCGACAAAGACGATGTTGAAGGGTTGGAAGATTTAGTCAAAGCGGCATTCAAAGATGCAACAAGACAGCTCACTTCGCAGCAACCTAGCGGAATTCCTGGGCTGCCTGCAGGCTTCCCTGCAATCCCTGGTTTCAGCGGCTAGTTCCCAGACGCCTCCACCAGATGCAGGGGCAGTAACTTCACCCCTGCCCTTGCCCTTGCCCGTGCCCTTGCCCAAATTTTTCCAATATTCCAAGGTACCCAGGCCGTCCTCACCATCTGGTACACACTTCAATAATCGAACACTATTTCGTAAAATTTGGGCAAGGGCACGGGCAAGGGCAGGGGCAAGGGTGAAGTTACTGCGCAGGCATCTAGCGCGGAATTTAGGGAAAGGCAGGCAAGGGTGAAGTTACTACCCTGCATCTGGTGAGAAGAGTGTGAGGGCTACACCAAAATGCTCTCAACCATTTCTGCGGCGACGGTCACACTGCTGGAGCGGATCACATCACGCACTTGCACAATCGTTCTAGAAGCCACCGACAATTCATGAACCCCCAAACCAATCAACAAAGGGATCATCTTTGGGTCTGCTGCGACTTCGCCGCACACTGACAGCGGGATACCGCTTTTGTTAGCCTGACCCACGACATATTTGATCAATCGCAAAATGCTGGGGTCTGTTGACGCGTAGATAGCGCTCATTTCATGATGCGCTCTATCCACTGCGAGAGAATATTGATACAAATCGTTGGTTCCTACCGACAAGAAATCGCTGTGAGCAGCCAATTGATCGGAGACGATCGCAGCGGAAGGCACTTCCACCATACACCCGACCTTAGGGAAGGAAACTTTAATTCCACGGTCAGTCACCTCTTGATGACATTCATGCAACAGTGCTTTTGCATTTTTAAGATCATCGAGAGAGGAGATCATAGGGAAAAGGATTTTAACATTGCCGTGACGGCTAGCCAAGAGGATAGCACGCAGCTGATCTTTAAGAACTGTCTTCTCTTTCAACAGATGTCTGATGGCTCTCGAATTCATCGATGCTCTACCAGCAAAAAAATTGCCTTGCCTGCCGAGAGGTTTGTCACCCCCAACATCGAACGTCCGAAAAGTCACTGGCAGCCCATTGGCAGATTTGACCATGGAGGCGTACACTTGCTCTTGCTCCAGTTCGGAAGGGAAGTTCTCGTTAGTTAAAAACATGAATTCGGTGCGGATGAGTCCAATCCCATCACCGGAATATTGGTGAACTAATTCCACTTCATCCACAATATCGACATTACCTAGAACTTTTATGCGATAGCCGTCGACGGTCTCAGAGTGGAGAAGCACAGCTTGAGCGAGATTAGAGGCGCATTTGGGACTTTTTTCGATCTGTGCAGTGTAGTGCTGTTTGGTTTCGAGAGATGCATTAAGGAAGACCGCACCTGTTTCCCCGTCGAGAATCACCTCAACCGGCGCGTGCTTTTGTATGAGCACAACATCAACATTGGAAACAAAAGGAATGCCTTTGGCTCTGGCTACGATGGCGGCATGGGAAGTTGCGCTTCCCTCTTGACTGATGATCCCTTTCACTCGAGCAGGGTCGACTTCTGCGACTTCTGAAGCAGTAATTTCCCAGGCGATGAGAACGACAGGATCCACAAGGGGGCTGTGAGCAATTTGTTGTTTGCGCAAAAGGTGATGTAAAATTCTGTTGGAGAGGTCTTTTAGATCTTTATACCGTTCGCGAAAGAACGGTTCTCTAATTTTTTCAAAACGCTTACCATAGTCTTTGACCATTGTTTGGAAGACGTAAGGTGCGTTTTGCTTCACCTCTCTGATCTTCCTTTCAATATCGGTGGTGATCAGGGGGTCTCCGAGGATATGAAGGTGACCTTCAAGGATCGCAGCGCCTTCAAGAATGCGCTCTCGTTCCATTTGCTGTTGAAGCTGCTGAATGTCTAGACGGCATTTATCGATTGCTGTTCTATAAGCCTCGATCTCTTTTTCGACTTTATCATCAGAAATTTTTTCCGGCGTGATGACTTCAGTGGGGGAATTCAGAAACAGAGGTTTTTCGATGGCAAAACCTCTGGATAGCCCCTGTCCGCGCAAAAGAATCTCTGATCTCGATTCAGTCATAGTTCCCTTATTAGTACTGTTCCCCAAAACAGCTTTCGAACCCTTCTACCAACTTATTCAACATATCCTGCGCATCCTCCCCTTCGGTTTGGATGATGAGGGATGTGTTCTTTTTAGCTGCTAGCATCAATATACTTAAAATGCTTTTCGCGTTTATCGTCTCATTTTTGTAGGTAAAATGTACATCGCATTTACAATTTTGCAACATCTTCACTATGGCAGTTGCAGGTCTTGTATGCAACCCCATTATATTTTTAACCTTAACTTTTTGGGTGTATTTCACTCTTTGCTACTCTGGATTTTTTCTGTTTTACTGCTATCATTTCAAGCAGTTTGGAGTTAAATTCTTTTGCGGAATTGTAACCCATATCTTTAAGTCTGTGGTTTAATGCAATAGTTTCTAACAATAGAACCACGTCTCTTCCCGGCTTCACCGGCAGTGTGTGGTAAGGGAGGTGGACACCGAGAATGTCGCAAAACTTTTCATCTAAACCCACTCGATCGTAAAAGTTTAGATCGTCCCACATCTCCAATTTAACGACGATGTCGATACTCTTCTGGTCTCGAACGCAGACGACGCCGTAAAGGTTAGCTACGTTGATGATCCCTATCCCGCGTATTTCCATGTGGTGGCGTGTCAATTCGGCTCCGAAGCCCTCAAGGTAGCTTCCTTCTTTCTTTTTAATCTTTACGATATCATCGGAGATAAGGCGATGCCCCCTTTCGATAAGCCCTAAAGCCGCTTCGCTTTTTCCTACCGAAGAATCCCCTTGAATCAACACTCCCACCCCGAACACCTCCACTAAAGTTCCGTGAACGCTCGTGCTAGGAGCAAACTCCTCCGTCAACAAAAGGGTCAGTTTGCTCAACAAATTCATAGTGGACATGCTTGTACGAAACAGAGGGATGGAACGTTTCTCACAAAGTTTGACTAGTTCTTTTGGGGGGCGGTACCGTCTTGCAACAATCACTGCAGGAGTTTGAGGGGTAAGCAACGATTCTAATCGCTCAATACGTAGCGATTGGTCCAGTTCTACTAGGTATTTAATTTCAACTTTTCCAAAGATGAGAATTCGTTTGGAGGCGTAATTTTTTAAAATGCCGGAAAGACTCAAGCCGGGACGGTGGGCCTCAGGAACTTTAATGGCGCGCTCCATCCCCGGTTTACCTGTGATAAGCTCCAACCCTAGTGATTCGCCGTGTTTGGCGAATAAATCATTGACGCGGTACATGATCTAGATCCTGGTAATCAAGTAGAGACTGAAGCTACCAAATTCAGGCAATAATGTCCAAAGGAAACGAGGGGTTCACGAAAAGATTTTGCTTCCCACACGGAGGAGGGTGGCCCCCTCTTCAACGGCGATTTTATAATCATTAGACATCCCCATAGACAGATGAAGAAGACCTGCATCATCGCGCAGCTTGCGGAGCGTTGCAAAAGTTCTACGGATTGTGACTTCATTTTCCGTCAAAGGAGCCATCGTCATAAGACCTTCTAGTGTTATGCCGGGGAGCTCTTTTAGCAACTGAAGTGTCTGTGTAAATTCTTGGGGTGTAAAACCTTGTTTAGAGGACTCTCCCGAAGTGTTGACTTGGGCGAGGATTGCTGTGATAACTCCCGATTCAACACTCGCTTCGCTAATTTTTTTGGCGAGGTCGTAGGAGTCAACGGAGTGAATTAAAGTGGTTTTACCGATGATTTTGGCTACTTTATTTTTTTGTAAGGGACCGATAAAATGCCAATGGACATCGCCATGACCGCGAAAAGGGAAAGCGGCTTTTTCCAAAAATTCGGGGACGCGATTCTCTCCAAATTCGCAGCACCCTTTCGCATACACTTGTTCCAAAACACTGACGGGATGCGTTTTTGAGACCGCTACAACTTTTACATCTTTCTGTTTTCGACCTGCCGCGTGGACAATTTCGTATAACTCCGCCAAAAACTTTAGGTAGGAAGCTCCAAAGTCCGTCATATCACCCTCTCCATGCTTTAGGTTTACCGAACACCTCGCTGAGAATCACCATATTTCTCAATGTCGTTTCATCGTCGAGGATGCTTTTTACTCGCGACTGTCCCGCTTGAATGACCGTTGCGGGAGATGTGGCTTGGAGAATATCTACCGGTTGTTGCGGAGGCTGTGGAGAAGGCTTTGGAGCCTTCTTTTTTTTCACCGCTCTCTCTTGCACCTCATCTTCCTCTATCACATCTTTTAACACGCGGTCAAAAACCGGAGTGGGAGCTTCTCCGCGCAGGAACGCTTTGAAGCGCCGCTCTGCCTCCTCCCTTTGCGAGTTGATCTTAGCAGGATTTTTCTTGCTCTGGAGGGCATCATAAATAGCTGTGACGATTAGAATGATCACCGCTAAAGAGCTAATGAAAAACCCTAACCATTCAAATCCGTTCATTTTTTCCCTTCTTCAGGTTTTGAAATCGAATGGCGCATGTCGGTATCCGCTTGGATATTTTGAAGCCTCTGATAGTCCATCACTCCTAAATTTCCACTTCGCAATGCTTCCGCCATTGCTTTAGGCACTTCTGCTTGTGCGGAAATAAGCATCGCTTCCATGTCTTTAACTTTAGCTTTGTTTTCTTGCTCGGCAGCAACCGCCATTGTTCTTCTCTTTTCCGCTTCCGCTTGCGCGATCTGCTTGTCAGACTCCGCTTTTGCAGCGCGTAAGCGCGCTCCGATGTTATCGCCGAGGTTCATTTCAACAATGTCAATCGAAAGAATCAAGAATGCGGTGGAAGAGTCCAATCCTTTTTCCAAAACAAGTTTGGAGATTCTTTGAGGAGCTTCTAGCACTTGAAGGTGAGTTTCGGAGCCTCCGATCGCGCTGACGATCCCCTCCCCTACCCTAGCGATGATGGTTTCTTCTCCCGCGCCCCCTACGAGCTGTGTAATGTTTGTACGCACAGTCACTCTAGCGCGGACGTTGATCTGAATCCCGTCTTTAGCAACCCCCGTGATGTAACCGCCATGGCTTGGGCAGTCGATCACTCGAGGTGTCACCGAAGTCTGTATCGCTTCGAAGAGGTTTCTACCCGCAAGGTCGATTGCGGTAGCTCTGCGCCAATCGAGGGGGATGTTCGCCTTGTCGGCAGCGATGAGGGCGGCGGCAACTTCTGGAACGTGTCCTCCGGCGAGGTAGTGCGTCTCCAAATCCGAGATGGTGATATCCTTTAATCCGGCCTTAAAAAGGTTGATGCGAGCATTTACAATGACACGTGGAGGAATTTTACGAAGGCTCATCCCAATGATGTTAAACAGAGGGATCGGTGTTCCCGAAACAAAGGCTTGGAACCACAAGCTGATGAATTTTCCCGCGATTCCTAAAAATATCAGCGCAACAATGGTGAGGAGAGCGAAGAGGAAGAAGAAGTCTCCTCCGATAAGATCTGCTAACAGAATTTGAAAATTCATTATGAGTTGTCCTTGTTAAAAGCTTTGACGATAAGGCTCTCTTCTTGTCCTCCAATGACGACAATATCGGTGCCTTTTGGAAGGTATCCGGTTTCGGAAAGAGCCTGGTGAGCGACACCGTCGATAACGACGTAACCGCCCGGTTTTAAATCTGTTTTGACCACTCCCCTCTTCCCTACTGCTGTTTGATCGTATGTGGAAGCGATATAACCCACTTGGCTGCTATCGGAGTAGATCCCAAACTTTGATGACGAGGTTTTAATTTTCCAGATTGCGAACTTGATGACAGCAAAAACGGCGACGCAGTTACCGATAAGGAAAAGGAGGAATTCGAATCCGGAGCCGTGTTCTGCAGCGAAAAGCGAGATGGCGATGATGATCAAGATCGTTCCTATCGTTGCCATGATGGCACCGGGGAGATAAAACTCTAAAAAAATGAGCAGCAGCGCAACAGCAGAGAGAAGGTAAGGCAGCATACGGGAACCTCAAAGGATCGATTTTTTGCAGTTTAGCATTCGAACTCATTAAACGCAAAGCAGCACGATTCACCACTGAGCCAGTGAGATCACAGAGAAGATCGGAGACTGAGAGAGTTAAAGGTTCATCAGCAAAGAGCGCTTATGTCATAAAACCTATCTCAACGATATAACGATATAACGATAATTTGGATGATATGACGACTCTCATATTCCTCATAAATCCTCAGTGATCTCACTGGCTCAGTGGTTAATTTTGCAATCTGAAATATGTGTTGCATCCCCGCCAAAAATAACATATAATCACTGGTTTTTAATGGCTTAAGATTAATTTTCATGAACTTATTCTTTTATATTTTAATTTTACTAGCTGCTCCCCTCTTCGCCGATCCCACTTACGATGTGTTACTTCAAGACATTTCCGAACCGTATAAAACTTCTTTTAACGAAGATTCCCTCCTTCTCAAACTCCAAAATACGACTCTAAAAACACCTTCGCAATTGGAGTGGCGCGCAGAGGAAGACGCCAATTTACTGAAACGTCTCTATCAAGAAAAAGGGTACCTCTCCCCAACGATCACTTACGATATCAAAAACGAAAAGGAGCGATTACAAGTCGTTATTGAAGGCGAGCCGGGGGATCTATACCGTTTATTAAAAGTTGAAGTAACAGTCGATGATTCCGCTTACGAAATTGAAGAGAAAGCGATCGGTCAAACTGCAACGTTAGATCTGCTAGAAAAAGTGGAAGCACGCATCCTTAAAAAATTGCAACAAGGAGGCTATCCTTTTGCAACACTAGAGAATCGCACCATTCAAGCCGACCGCACTATCAAGGGAGTAACCTTGTCTTTCGAAGCAAAAACAGGCCCCAAAGCTGTTTTTGCAAATACAGGCATCGAGGGCAATGACGCGGTAGATACAGATTTGATCCGAAGCAAAATCAATTGGAATGAGGGAGAACCGTACGACCCC
>CAMFKA010000034.1 GCA_945957185.1 uncultured Chlamydiaceae bacterium
AGCAAAGACCTTCTCCAAGGAATAACACTCTCGTTAAAAGCTCTCTTTCAGCAAAATTTTTGCTTTTTAAACGTTCTGTTGTTTTTTTATAAAATCCTGAGAATCCAAGTTCAAAAGGTTGATATCTTGTTTTTGTTGCATCATCGAATTCACCATCGGATTCATTTTTGACAGGGTTTGATGTCACAGCTTGCAGAAAAATCCAATGCAATTTCCCAAGCGCGTTATAAGCCTCTGACACTTCGTATAATTTAGCTCTATCGTTAATTTTAGCGGAGCAACCGAGTGTGAGAAGTGCAGCCGTGTTAGCGCAAACAGAAAAAATGGTATGCATCACATCTTTGAAGGTGAGAGTAACCAATCCCACAGCAAGATCTTTATAAGAGGGAGGAGTATCCTCATCCATAACTCTTGCTTCTAGCGCATTATTCCATGTGCCAATGTCATCTAATTTATTTGTTATTGGTTGCGTAAAAGAATTAATTATATTCATATTTCACCTTGGTTAAAAACAAATTGTACCATAAAGTGAAATATTAATTCAACAAAAAAGACAATAAAGACATTAAGGACGCCAAGAAGGTAAAAAATTAATATATAAAATTTTAAATTTTTGGTGTCTTTAAGGTCCTTATTGTCTTTATTGTCCTTTTTTTGTGATGACCAAAAAAAAACCCCACGTTTGCACGTGGGGTTTTAAGCAAGCTATTACGCTCTCTTGGAATTGAGCTCATCTTCTTGAGCTATTTCCCGATTGTGGAAATAGAGAAGAACAGGAGCTACAATAAAGAGGGAGGAGAGAGTTCCTACGAACACCCCAATCGTCATGACAAGGGAGAAGTCGAAGATCGATTTTCCACCGAGGATCACCAGTGCAAGCAATACGAGCACTGTTGTTCCGGATGTCATCACGGTACGGCTTAAGGTGACGTTCATGGCATGGTTGACCACTTCTGCGAAGCTGAGCTTTCTCAACACGCGAGCATCTTCACGCACTCTATCAAAGATGATAATCGTGTCGTTTAAGGAGTACCCGATGATAGTCATCAACGCACCGACCACTTGAAGGTCGATCTGTACCGGTAACCCGATCCAGTGAAGGAATGCCAGCAGTCCCAACGTGATCAACACGTCGTGAGCAAGACCGATCACCGCTGCAATCGCGTATTTAAACTCGAAGCGGAAGGTGATGTAGATCAAGATGCTCAACAATGCCAAGCTCAGACCCAAAATTGCGTTGTTGCGCATTGTATCGGAGAATTGACCACTGATGACCGTCCAGTTTTTGTCGAGATCAGCCAAATCGCTCTCTTGGATTTTTAATCCTTTTGCTTCTAAGGCAGTGACCAACCAGGAGATTTTTGGGTTTGCTTGGTAAGGCAAGAGCAACTTCTCGTCCGGTAGAGTGTCCGGCAAACCGAAGAATGGATGTCCTTTCTCTTCCATTCCTGTACTGAGTTGAATTCTCAGTTGGTTAGGTTTGCTGAGCTCACGAATTTGGAAGTCGTTCGCAGTTGCGCCTGCAGCTTGCAAAGCTTCGCTTGCTTTCAAGCGGTAGTTTTGATCAGCTCCAACAGATTCTTCCAAATTGACCACTAGAGAGTAACCTCCGGTGAAATCCATTCCAAACATCGACTTATACTGCGCGGCAAAGAGTCCGAGACCGAAGATGATCACTCCGAGAGAGATCAAAATCGCCTTGCGGGCTTGCGCTAGGAAGTTGAAGTTGGTTTGTTCGAAGAATTGCGCCATTTCCAACACCTTGTTGTTGGGGTTTTGTACCCAACCGGCGAAGAAGTAGCGTGTCAAGAACAGCGCGGTAAACATAGAGGATGCAATCCCGATGATCAAGGTGACAGCGAACCCTTTAATTGGTCCCGAGTCGAATTGGATCAAGATTAACGCTGCGATGATCGTTGTGATGTTGGAGTCGACAATCGCGCTGAAAGCCTTGCGGTAGCCCGCTTGGATTGCAGAGGCAATTCTTCCCGACAATTTGAACTCTTCTCGAATTCTTTCGAATACCAACACGTTGGCGTCAACAGCCATCCCGATTGTCAAGACAATCCCTGCAATACCCGGTAGCGTTAAAGCAGCGTCCATATTTTGCAGCACACCCCACATGATAAGGATGTTGAGCAAGACAGCGCACGATGCAACCAAACCGGCAAATTTATAGTATCCGACCATTGCCACAACGACTAAAGTGAGAGCGACGAGCGAAGCGATGATCCCGCTAGAACGCTCTTCTGTTCCCAATTCAGGGCTGACATTTTGTTCGGATAAAATTTTTGGAGTAAAGCTCAACGATCCCGCGTTCAGGTCGGTGACCAGCTCGTTCACTTCTCTTTGTGTAAAGCGTCCGCTAATGCTTCCGCCGTCACGGAGAGCTCCTCTTAGAGCAGGGCTGCTGATGATGGAACCGTTTAAGATCACGGCCATTCTCCAACCATTTCCTCTCGAGTACGTCTCTTTCGGTGTTCCTGCAATGCGGTCTTCAGAGAACTGAGAAGTCCAAGCGTATAGGTCGTCGCGTGGATTGCCGCTGCGTCCGCCTTCATAAGAACGTCTGACACTAAAGGTAAGGATGTTTCCATCTTTAGAGTCTACTCCGGCATGAATGCTTTCTAAGCTAGACCCTTCTAAAGCGTAGTTATGGAATACGAAAAGAAGAGGGTGCGAAGCGTTGTGCCACTCTCTATAGTCGTTTCCTCTCAACACTCCCACTGTGGACAGGGTGTCATCGAAGTTTGTGGAAATACTGCGGTTGCGTGGATCAGCGAGGCGCAGCCCTTTATCGTACAGCAGCTGTGCTGTCTCCGAGCGTGGTCGTTCGCTTTGTCCATTGACAACTTTTCCGCCAAGATGTTCCCAGGCAATTTCGTTGATGCTTTCTGCGTCTTTTCTGTTGGTGACAACAGCTTCATTCCACACTTCCTGAAGGAATTGGTTAACAGCGCTAGCCAATTCTGGATTCTGGGAACCGAATTTCTCGTTGACGACATTGAATGTCATCGAAGAAGCTTTGAGAAGCTCTGCAGCTGACAATTCTTGCGATCCCGGAAAGTCGAGAACGATGTTATTGTTTTCGATGCGGATAGTTCTTTCCGCAACGCCCATGTTGTTAACCCGTTTGTAGAGCTCGTTCACAGCTTGTGTGAGGTCAGTCGGATTGGTAACAGGGCGGTTATTTTGGTCGCGCAGACCAATGCGGACAGTCTTTCCTCCGGACAAGTCCAAGCCCCACTTCAGAACTTTACGGTCGTCGCCGGCAAAATATTTCTTAAAGCTGAGTTTGAAGTTTTCCCAGAAAGCATTTTTCGTTGGAGCGGGGATCGTGTAACGCTTAAGGGCGCTTTGATCCACTTGTGAAGAGTCGTACTCCTCTCTCCATTTCACTAACTCTTCTTGGATTCTGTCGTCGATTTTGTTGCGAGCCAGAATACGTTGCTCCACGTTTGTGAAGTCAAGAACAGCAAAGCGATTGCTTCCTTTTACTTGGAAGTCTTCTCTTGTCGCTTTCAGTAAGGGGCTGTAGTAGTCATCCAACTCAAAGATGTAATCTTTGGCGAAGGCTTCAGGAGCTCCATAAGAGGTGCCTGTGTAGCCGATGAAGCCGTTTTGAGTCAAATACTGCGCCAACGATTGCACATCGCGGCTTAGCGCTTGTGTTTCAGGAGACTGCTCGCCTGATTTCCCTCTTTGAATGATTGTGTCCATTCCTTTCGCGATGATATAGACCGAGCCGTTGCGGAAACCAGGGATTGGCTCCCCTTTTTCTGCTGCCGGTGCATAAATCACCAACCCCAATTTTTGGCTTTCCGGAGTCTCTTTCAAGTACTCTTCATAGCCGCGAACGGGGTAGTTTTCTCGCGCAAGATCAGGATGCTTAGGAATCCAGCGTTGTGGAATCTCCGACAAAATTTGAGTCGTTTGCTTTTGTGCAAGCGCTCCAAGATCCAAAGCGAGGAAGCTGTGTGCGTTTTCAAGAGTGTTGAGAACGACAGCAAAGGAAAGCTGTTCCGGAACAAGAGTTTCGTCTGCTGTTCTAGAAGCTTGAGCAATTTCGTTAATCAGATATTGGTTCAGCTTGTCGGCAACTTCATTCTTTCCTTCCGCTTCGCGGATAGCAGCAACGTCAGAGAAGAGCTTAAGATCGAGTTTGTCGAGCCCCCACTGGATGGTTACAGCTTGAACGAAAGGATTTGTACCTTTCAAATCAATGGACTGTTGAGAGTTGTTGCTGACATTTTTTGTGTCTTTCAATTGACTGAGAATCTCTTCTCGGCTTAATTGTGGACGAGCGATTTCAAAGCTGGTACGGTTCTTTTGAATGATCGTTAAAGCATTTTCCAGCGCTTTCTTATCGCTCTCTACAGTAGAACGCTTTTTCAATGCTTCTGCGCCGCTTATGAATTTCAGCAATGCAGCTTTCGATTCCGAAGCGGAATTCTGAGCAAAAGTGCTGTAAAGACGGTTAGCAAGCTCGCCGGTTTTTCCGAAAGTCTTATCGATTTCGTTTAACTGTTTTGCTAAGGCTAAAACTAGTTCGTCAGTTTCTGCTGTATCGGTTCCTTTGGCAATAGCGTTCAGTCGCTGAGATTGTTGAGATGGTGCAGAAAACGCCAAAGCGAGGTGTGCTGCGCGATCTTCGACAAGTTGACGATAAAATGGAGTGATTTCTCCGTTTTCGCTCGCGCGCTCGGTAAAAACAAACAACTTTTCCTTGTCGCTGTCAGTCACGCGAGTTCCGATTCCTCTCAATACGACAACGGAGTTGGGGCTGTCTTCGTCTGTTCTCGGCAGCAATTTAAGCTGAGAAGGAACAAATGTGATAAGCGATCCCGCTTCCGGAAGAAATCTGCTAAAAAGAGCCGCTTCTTTCGCCGTTTTGTAAGTGAGACGAATGAGTCGAGGGTCGTTTTGATCGACTTCGATTTTCTCTGCTTGAATATGCAGTAGCTTGTTAAAAGACTGTAGCCAGCTGACTGAGTCTTCTTCAAGTGCGTTAACCCGTGCCGCAATCTCATCACGTACATCTACTACTTGAGTAGAGGTGATGGGATTTTTCAGGGGTTTAGTGTAGTAAAAAATCGTCGGCAATATATTGTAAATTGTCAAGGCGATTACGGCGATGATCAGGTATAGTTGCCAGGGTTTTTGTTTATCCATGGGAACAGCGTCCTTTTTTCGAGGCAGTGAAAATAAACACTTAGATTATCAGAATTCGCCAAAAGAAAAAAGTTTTCTTTTTCCTTTTTCCTCTTCGATGGCGAAATCGCACTGTCAAATGTTTTTTAGAAGGGTATACCGAAAATACAAAATAAAATCCCCACCCGCAACTTAGAAGTCGCAAGCGGGGATTTATCAGACGAACAAGCGTTAATTAAACGGTGATAGCAACAGTTGCAGGTGCTTGGATAGCGTCGCAGTAGGAGCTCCACAAGTCTTGGTCGGTTTTGCCATGACGGATCGAAACGATCAGTTCACGCTTAATTGTCTTCAGGTCTTTTTTAGGTGTCAATTTGCTGACCATGTCTTTGTGGCCATGTTGACGTGCCAATTCCAACATAAGAGCGATGTCGTTCTTTGTGAAAAGGAACTGGTCGCGACGCTTGCGGGAACCGCGTGCAGCGCGTTGTTTTGGAGGAACGGAAACAGGCTTTTGAGTGTTGAGGATGTGCTTCTCAATCGTCGAGATCAGAGCTTCAGGTTGTTCAGTTTTCATTTTTCTCATAGTGAAGTGGTGGATATAACCGCCGGTGCTCGATGGAAGGTAACGGCAAATATCATTTTCTTTACCGCAGTTTAGCTTTTTAACAGCTGCAGCAATTGTTTGTTCAACCTTTTGGCTGATTTTGTCAGATGGTTGTGTCATGGTTTTTCCTATTTGTTGTTTTTTTTATGAAATCGTTCGCGCGAACACTCGCTTTTCGCGCTAGACCGATCCATTTCTATAGACCGGTCGTTTAATTAAAAATGAATTAAACCATATAGATGTTTTTTTTTGCAACAATTTTAATCAATATTGTTGAAAATTCTAATCATATAAAAATCAGAGAGTTCTCGCAGATCCCGTGGAACAAAGAAGAATTGCTCGATAATACGTATAAAAATGAATTCAGGGGTTGTTTAAGGTTTGCTGCGAAACCAAATGTTTTTTATCTTTTGAACTCAATCTCGCTGTCGCGTATCATGATTCTCTATATTAAATAAGGAATTTAAAAATGCCCCTTCCCCTATACAAAGAAAATGGTAAAGATAAAATTTTTTCTATACATTCTGTCGTCGCTGTTGCAGCGGGAAAAGGTGGAGTTGGAAAATCCACAACGACAGTGAATTTGGCAAGAGCCTTGGCGACTCGCGGATTCCGAGTGGGCATTCTTGATGCCGATATTTATGGACCTTCACTGCGTCGTATGCTGCCGGAAGATCGCTTGCCTTCTCAAAAAGGGGAGAAAATCGCTCCCGCCCTTTCCCAGGGGATCCAATACATCTCTATGGCTTACTTCAGAAAAGAAAACGAAGCATCCGTGATTAGAGCTCCCATTGCAAACGGCGTGATTAACCAGTTTTTAACAGGGATTGAATGGGGTGAACTCGATTTTTTACTTATCGATTTTCCACCCGGAACTGGAGATATCCAATTGACACTAGCGCAAAAAGCGTATTTATCCGGTGCTGTTCTCGTGACAACTCCACAAGAGATCTCTGTCATGGACGTACGTAAAGCAGCAGCGATGTTTGATCAAGTAAAAGTGCCCATAGCAGGCCTTGTTGAGAATATGAGCTATCTTGAAGCGGGAGCAGAGAAACTTTATCCCTTTGGAAAAGGGGGCGGGGAGCGTCTGGCAAGGGAGTTAGGGGTTCCGTTGCTGGGACAAGTGCCCATCGATACCGCTATCAGTTTGTCGGGCGACAACGGAAAGCCTCTGGAAGAGCATTCCAAATCTTGTCGTGTGTTTTCAACAATAGCGGAAAAGCTCATACAGCAGTTGCGTTTTTTGAAAAATGGCGATGGTGATGTTCGAACAATAAAAGAACTTTCGTTCTCAAATGGAGATGTTCTTGAAATAAAATGGAACAATGGCGTCGCTCGATGGAGCGCAGCGTCGCTGCAAGCAAAGTGTCCTTGCGCGAGTTGTGTGGATGAATGGACAGGATTGCGTAGACCATCAGCAAAAAATCCGGGCGAAAATGCAAAAATTAGTTCTGTAAAACAGATAGGAAGATATGCTATTCAATTAGAATTCCGAGAAGGATGTTCTTCGGGAATATTTGATTTCGACTATTTGGATACCATTCCTAAAATGGAAGCGAAAGGTGATTAGATGAATCGTATACTTACTTTACTCATTACATTTGTTGCGCTGTTGGGATTGACAGATTGCTCTTCACAACGCCGTTCATCCACTGCGGAATGGTTCAAAGAGAATGGGAAAATCAAAGTGTTAACGACAACGGCAATGATTCAAGATATTGTTGAAAGAGTTGGCGGCGACCGTGTTGACGTGATCTCTCTCATAACCGGTGAATTAGATCCTCACTCTTATCAGTTGGTGAAAGGAGATGCGGAAAAAATTGCCCGCGCCGATCTCATTTTTGCTAACGGCTTAGGATTGGAGCATGGCCCCAGCCTTCATCAACAGCTAGAAAATAACCCTAAAGCAGTTCCTTTGGGCAACTGGATTATGGCGAAAGAACCCGAAATCATTGTTTTATTGAACGGTCAAATCGATCCCCATATCTGGATGGATATTTCGATTTGGAAAAAAATCGTTCCCTATGTTGTAGAATTCCTTTCCGTGCAAGACCCTTCCCACTTGCAAGAGTTCAAAAGTAATGGAGAAGTGGTCCTGCAAGAGATGGATCAAGCGCACAAAGAAATCCGTCAAGAGATGCAAGCCATTCCGGAAGCTCATCGCTACTTGGTGACCAGCCACGACGCTTTTAATTATTTCACGCGTTCCTATTTAGCAACGGATCAGGAGATCGTCGACGGCACTTGGCACGATAGATTTGTTGCTCCGGAAGGGCTGGCTCCGGATAGTCAATTGAGCGCTCTGCATATCAAAGAGATTTTGGATCACGTCAAAAAATTCGGAATCCGCGTTCTTTTTCCTGAATCGAATGTCAGTAAAGATTCGATCCGAAAAATTGTTTCTGCCGGTAATGAAATGGGACTGAAGTTAGAGATTTCCAAAATCCCGCTTTACGCCGACGCGATGGGGGCTCCGGGCAGCGATGGCGATACTTACATCAAAATGATACAGCACAATGCCAAAACTGTTTCAGGGCAGATTCAACAGGCGTATCAACAGAGGTGACTGATGAATGATCCAAAAAAACATCCCTATGCAGTCGAAGTCCACCGTTTAAGCGTCAACTACGATAAGACTCCGGTGCTTTGGGATATAAATTTACAAGTGCCTGCCGGCAATCTTGTCGGGATCGTAGGACCTAACGGCTCCGGAAAAACGACGTTTATCAAAACGCTCCTCGGGCTTGTGCGCCCACTGTCAGGCGATGTGCGCTTTTTAGGAGAACCTTTTGCTGCTGCGAGAAAAAAAATCGCTTATGTTCCGCAAAAAGAGACTGTGGATTGGGATTTCCCAATTACTGTTCGCGAGCTTGTTTTGATGGGACGGTACGGCAAACTCGGGCTGTTTAGATGGCCGCGAAAAGCGGATATTATGGCTGCTGAAGTGCATTTGGATCAAGTGGGCATCCTACACTTAGCCGACAGGCAGATCAGTCAACTGTCGGGAGGGCAACAACAAAGAGCTTTCATCGCCCGCGCGTTGATGCAAGATGCCGATATCTACTTTATGGACGAACCTTTCGCCGGTATCGATTTGACGACCGAAAGCATCATTATGGACCTCTTACGGGAATTAAGAGCGAAAAAGAAAACGGTTTTTGTCGTACATCACGATCTCAACACTGTCGAAAGCTACTTTGATTGGTTGATTATGCTCAATATGCATTTGGTGGCTTCAGGTCCCCTCAATCAAGTGTGCAATGCGGATAATTTAACTAAAACATTCGGTAAACATTATGCACTGCTCGATCAGGCATTAAAATTGTCTGAAGATAAGACACAGGGGATTGTCAGGTAATGGATTCCATTTTCCAATATTTTACCGATCCCGTGTTAAGGGGTCCCACGATAGGCTGTATGTTGATGTCTTTGTCCGCGGCTTTAGTGGGAGTATTGGTATTTTTGAGACGCGAGTCCCTAATTGGAGAATCTCTTTCCCACTCGGCATACCCCGGGATTATGCTCGGGTGCTTTGCGCTTGCCGGTATGTCCGATTCTCCGGATGAAACAGTAACAATTTGGATCCTCACCGGCGCTTTTGTCACTTCGATTCTAGGGTTGTGGGCGATCCATTGGCTTGAACGCTCATTTAAAATTCGAAGTGATTCCGCTCTTTGCTTTATTCTCGCTCTGTTTTTTGGAATTGGATTGACAATGGCCAGCCATCTGCAATCGATCGAACCCTCCCTTTACCGCAAAGCGCAAGCGTATCTCTATGGGCAAGCAGCGACAATGACAGACTTCCATATTGTCCTGTACGGGACGTTGGCTTTGGCTACTGTCATAACGCTCGCGTTTTTTAAAAACCCCCTTCGCCTTCTTCTGTTCGATCGCGCATACGCTCAAACGATAGGGATGAATGTATGGGCATTCGATCAACTTGTATTTTCTCTCGTTATCCTCGCAGTCATTATTGGAATGCGTTCAGTGGGTGTTGTGTTGATGTCTGCAATGTTGATTGCTCCTGCCGCAGCAGCAAGGCAATACACCCATAAAATGAGCTCTATGCTAGTTCTTGCCGGAATTTTTGGAGCTTTGAGCGGGTTTTTGGGAAACTATTTGTCGGTAGAATTCTCTTACGCCTTTCTCAAAAACGCAAGCGGTGGAATTTCTAGTTTTCCCACCGGACCTTCCGTTGTTGTGATGGCAACATTGATTTGCATTGTTTCCCTTTTGATTGCTCCCGAGCGAGGGCTTTTACGGCGAGCATGGAGAATAGCAGGTTACCGCTACCAATGCGCTTGCGAAAATTTATTAAAATTCATGTGGAAGCATGGAGGCCTTGTGTCGGATGGTTGGCATGCGTTGGGAGGGGTTTCCCCTTTATTGCGCGCGTTCATTTTGTTCCGCCTCAAACGCAACGGTTGGATTGTAAAAGCCGCAAAAGGGGAGTGGGAGCTAACGCCGGAAGGGAAAGCTCGCGCTGCTAAAATCGTGCGACTGCATCGCTTGTGGGAAGTGTATCTTGTAACATATTTAGGAGTAGGCGGAGAACGCGTCCATCGAAATGCGGAAGAGATGGAACACGTGTTGACTCCGGAATTGGAAAGACAGCTGACGTTGCTCTTAAATGATCCTTTAGAAGATCCTCATGCTCAACCGATCCCTCCAATGGGATATTCGGGGGATATATTGTTATGAATCCATATCAGGGAACCGATTTCGTTGGCTTTTTTGTTATTTTTTTTGAGAGATTATGGGGTTTCTTAACCGGAGCAATCCCTCTTAACCAGCTTGCCAATGATGAAGTGCAGCTGATTGTCCTTTCGTCTATAGCGGTATCTTCTGCGTTAGTTGGGACATTTTTAGTGCTGCGAAAGATGTCGATGCTTGCTAATTCGCTATCTCACACCATTTTGGTGGGAATTGTGATCGCTTTCTTACTCACAACAAGTCAGGGCGATCATCAAATTCTGCAACAAATGGATTTTACCATCTTATTTATTGCCGCAATCGTAACCGGAATAGGTACTTCGGTATTGACGGAGTTTTTAACGAAAACTGCACGTTTACAAGAAGATGCCAGCACCGGAATCGTCTTTACAACCTTGTTTGCAATAGGAATTATCATCGTCACTGTCGCCACTAAAAATGCTCATATCGGAACAGAAGTGGTCATGGGGAACGTCGATGCGCTGCAACTGAGCGACTGCTCCCTTGCATTAGTGATTCTATTAGGCAACGCCCTTTTGACAGCAGTGCTCTTTAAAGAGTATGTATTGACTACTTTTGATCCCGGTCTTGCACGCACATTAGGATTTTCTGTCGCCGGTTTCAACTACCTCTTGATGATACAGGTTTCTGCAACGATCATCGGTGCGTTTCGCGCGGTAGGGGTCTTGATGGTATTGGCATTTATTACGGGACCGACATTGACAGCGCGGCTTCTTTCAGATCGACTGTTTCCCGTCCTTGGATGGTCTATGGGAATTGGCGTAGCGGCTTCCGTATTGGGAGTTGCTCTCTCCAGACATATTTTGTCGGTTTACGACACCCCATTGACAACAGCGGGGTTAGTGGTGATTTTGCTTGGTGTTATGTTTGTTGCGGCTGCGTTATATAAAAAGGGCCTTCAGTGGCATCGTCGTTACAGCATCAATTATCACTGAATTCAAGGAACGATAGCAAGCAACGCGGAGACGCGGGGACGCAGAGACGCGGAGAATGTCCCTGCGTCTCCGCGTTATCCTACTTCTTTCGCTGGATGTTCATATTCAATAACATAAGAAATGTAATGAATTAGATTTTGCAAAGGAAGCAGTCGAAAATTAACGGCATGCTTTTTCTAAAAAATGATAAAAAACGCCCTTTAGATTGTTTTTTAGCAACATCGCTCCTTGAAGGAGTAATTGAACAGCCGAATATTTGCTTACGCTCTTTGTTAAAAGCTCATCCCATCGATCACCTTCAAAATGCACCCAATGACGCGTGCGGCAGGGGCGTCGAAAGTCAACATCTTCTTTCCATTCTGTTTTTACTCTCGTCCCATTTTGGACCTTAGTCAAATGAGCGTAAAATGCTCCGATTCCCTCTTCACCGATGTCTGTGAAGTAGTGGGGATGTCGTCTTACTTCCCATTCGGCGGCGGTAACTTTCTTTTTTCCATAACGGTCCTGATGAAATATCCAGATGGGTGTCCACCCAAGGCTTGCGTAATCACGATTTCGCGACCGCAGTTCTTGCGCTGTGATAGGTGAACATTGGATTTCGAATACAATTTTTTCTTTTTCCCACGCGGCGTCAGCGATGCGGGAAATGGAGGGAAAGGGGCGCTCCAAAATGATGTCAGGGATCAATTGTTGCAAACGAAACTGCGCATGAAGATGCTGCATGCTTTTGCCGTTTTGACGACAAGAACGATTCTCATCTAAATGAAAATAGTGAACTGCACGCGTTTCCCCGCCTCTTGCTCGGACTCGAGAAAGGCATTCCGGACAGCGATAATCTTTTTGTTTTATAGCTTTAGAAGCCGGTATAAGCGAGTTCTCGTCGTCAAGGGCAAACAGCTGCAACGGTTACATCCGTTCGACAGTGTGAAGACCCAACAATTGAAGGCCTGTTCTCAACGTTTTTGCAGTGGCTTCACAAAGGAGCAATCGAGAATCTTGCGCTTTTGTTCCTTCCACGCGGCAATCTCTAAAAAAGGCGTTGAATTTTTCTGCCAGATTGTACAGGTACTCGCAGAGGTAGTGGGGGAGCAAGTCATCTAAAATGGATTCGATCGTTTCCCCAAACTGATTGAGATGGAGAGCTAACGCAATTTCCGATGGATGTTCGAGACGCAGTTTGACAGAGGCCAGTTGACCGTCGTCAACGCCACCGATTTTACGTTTGATTCCCGAAACTCGAACATAGGAGTATAAAATGAAAGCGGCGGTGTTTCCTTCAAAACGGAGCATCCTGTCATAACTGAAATGGTAATCTCCGACACGATTGCATGAAAGGTCCGCGTATTTGACGGCGCCAAGTCCAAGAACATGAGCCAAGCGCTCTTGCTCTTCACGAGGCATATCCGGATTTCTACTATGAAGAATCTCTCCAGCTTTTGTAACGGCGTTGTTGAGGAGATCGATCAGTTTTTCAGTATCCC
>CAMFKA010000035.1 GCA_945957185.1 uncultured Chlamydiaceae bacterium
CCCCCCCCCCCCCCCCCCCCCCCCCCCCCCCCCCCCCCCCCCCCCCTTTATATTCCCCCGCCCCCCCCCGCTATTTACACTCGACTAGTCGTCGGCAGCGTCAGATGTGTATAAGAGACAGGAACTTGACGGATTTCATCGTCGCTCATGGCATCGGGGTCTAACTTTCCATAGGTGCGGATGGCATCTTTCATGCTTAGGCGGATCCACGGAGCTTTCAAGTCGATCTCGGTGATTTCTCCGGTCTCAGGATTGGTCACAGGAACAACGGAAGTGCCTCGGAGGCTGATGGCTAGTTTTTCGAAGAGGTTTTCAACAAACTTCATCATATCGTTGTAGTCCCAATAAGCCGCGTACGCTTCTACCATTGTGAATTCGGGGTTGTGTGTGCGGTCGATCCCTTCGTTACGGAAAACGCGGCTGAGTTCGAACACGCGATCCATTCCACCGACAAGCAGTTTCTTAAGTGGGATTTCGAGAGAAATTCTCAGAAACATTTCTTGATCTAAAGCGTTCAGCTTCGTAATAAATGGGCGTGCTTCTGCTCCGCCGTAGGTTCTTTCTAAAACAGGGTTTTCCACTTCGTCGAAAAGGTGGTCATGGAAATATTGACGCACTTCGCGGATGATACGTGAGCGAGTTTTGAAGTTGTCGAAGACGTCTTTGTGAGTGATGAGGTCCAACCAACGCTTGCGGTAGCGGATTTCTTTGTCGACAAGGCCACCGTGCTTATCAGCAAGGGGGAGCAGCGTTTTACAAAGAACGGTAACGGTTTTTGCGTAGAGAGTGAGTTCCCCTTTTTGTGTGCGGAAGAGGTTTCCTTCCACTCCGATGATGTCGCCGAGGTCGATTTTCTTTTCGATGAATTTGAGGGGGGTAAGTTCGTCGGCTTCTGTGGGGTTGTAACCGGCGACTTTAGTGTTTTCGCGGTTGAACATCACCTGAATTCTTCCGGTTGAGTCTTGGATGTGACCAAAAGCGTTCTTTCCCATTGCGCGGAACAGCACAAGGCGTCCTGCGACAGTCACGCTTTGAGTAATCCCTTCTTGCGCGTCTTCGCTGGTACCTACGGGCAATTCGTGGTAAGTTTTCTCAAGGTCGCCGCTTTTCGCGTCGGGAGTGTATTTTGGGGGGTAGGGGTTGATTCCTAGATCGCGAATTTCTTGTAGCTTTTGAGCGCGGATTTGAAATTCATCACTTTTGCAATACTCTGGATGTAGAACTGTCATATTAATTCTGTGGGTGTTGGGCGGTCGGGGTTGTTTTATAGCTGCGGACAAAATCCAGTCTTCCATAGACATATGCAGTCGTTGCTAGAAGTGCGATCCCGTAGACCACCAGGGTTAAAAAAAAATAGCGTGTTTGCGATGTCGCTTCGCTGTAGGCTTTTATCCATTTGAACATGCCAAACCTCGTAGTTGTCTCTACTATTTGGGATGTGCCTGTTTTAAGTCAATCTTTCCGATGAGGTCGTATTCTGTCGTTTCGGTGATCTTGACGGGGTAGATTTTACCGAAAGCGGTGACGCCTCTTGTGTCATTGATGATGACTTGACCGTCGATGTCGGGGCATTGCCCTGCATGACGTCCCACCATCAACAGTTTGGTTTCGGGGTGATACCCTTCGACGACGACCGGTAGCGTTTGCTTTAGCCACTTTTTGTTCAGCTTTTTCAGCGATTTCTGCTGAATCTGCATCAATTTGTGGTAGCGCTCCTCTTTCACTTCTTCCGGAATTTGGTCAGGAAGGTTGTAGGAGTGCGATTTAGGTTCGCGAGAGTAGCGGAAAATCCCGATATTGTCTAACGGGTGGTCTTGAACGAATTGGCAAAGCTCTGCGAAGTCTTCTTCTGTTTCTCCGGGAAAACCCACAATCAAACTGGTGCGGATGGTGATGTTTGGGATCTCTTTGCGCAGTTTTTCGATAGTGGAAATGATGTCCTCTCTCGATGTAGTGCGGCGCATCGCTGTGAGCATCTTGTCGCTGACGTGCTGGATAGGCATATCCAAATATGGGCAGATGCGGGAATCGCTCTTCATGAGGGCGATCAGTTCGTCGGTGATCTCGTCAGGGTACAGATAGAGCAATCGGAGCCAGTACGGCTTTTCAATTGTCAGCAGCGATTTGATCAGGTCGATCAAAGCTTCGCACTTTCTTCCGCCTAAATCTCTGCCGTAATCGCCCAAATCTTGAGCAATCAAGATGATTTCATGAACGCCTTGGTTGAGGAGGACGTTGAATTCGTTAAGGATTTGCTCTTTGCTTTTACTTTTGAGAGGTCCTTTAATTTCCGGAATGATGCAATAGGAGCAACGCTTTCTGCACCCTTCGGCGATTTTTAAATAGGCGAAGTGCTTGGGTGTGGAAAGCTGACGGGGGACTTCTCCCGATTCGAGATAACTTCTTGCTGTTGTAACGTTTTCCCCTTGGTGGGAGGCTTGAACGGCATGTAAAATCCCTTCCACATCGCCGGAGCCAAGTAGGTAGTCGACTTGAGGGAATTCGGATTTGACGAGGTCGCTATGTGTTTGAACCATGCAGCCGGTGACGATGATTTTGGCTTGCTCTTTTTTTCCTAGCAGGGAGGTGTGGATCGTTTCGAGAGATTCGTTTCGTGAAGCTTCCAAAAATCCGCAGGTGTTGATGACGATATAGTCGGCGGTCGCGAGCTCTTGAGCAGCTTCATAGCCGGCTTTAAGGAGAATTCCCAGCATCACTTCGCTGTCGACTAGGTTGCGCGGGCAGCCTAAACTGATAAAGAAAATTTTGTTTCCCATTGCGACGGGAGTAAAAGTTCCGTCGGGAAGCGTGTTTTGCGCGACAGTTGTTTCGGGTAACTGGGGAGTTTCTCTGTAAAGTTTAAGCATAATTTTCCTTATGTGGACATCTATATCGAAGAGAAGGATATCACAAAAAAAGGTTTATTGCCAGCGATTTTATCGAAACGTCCAGCCAAACGAAAACGAAGTGGTTGGTTGGGTGTAGTAAACCGGCTGCACGGGCTGATAAACGACGACCGGACGGTGGTAAACCGGCACGGGGGCGACGTAATAAGCAGGCGCAGGGTAGTAAACGACAGGTGCCGGAGTGGGGTTGACGAAGGCGAAGTTAAAGCTTGTTCTAGGGTGGCGGCATCTTGCTTCGATCGAGCAAGCGGCGAATAAAATCATGCTAAAACAAAATAGATAAACGAATTTTTTGCTCATTTTTTGTTTCTCCTTAGTTAAGGGTAGATGAAATTGTACCTCCTTGATGAAATCGTTGCAAGTAATTAAATGTTAGTTTTTTCTGTAATGTAAATTCCGGTTTATGTATGCTAATTCCTGTTTAACACTTAAATTGAGGTTTTATGAGAAAGATTGTTTCATTAGCATTAATTGCTTTGTCCTTGAACTCCTGCTCCGTCATCATGGCTGCTAAAAAAAGCGGAACCGATTTAGAGCAACTCCAAAGCAGCAAAAGCCGTGGAGAGTTTATTTCTGCAGGCGCGCAAGTTATTAGCTCCGAAAGATTTGAGAATGGAGAGCTCGTAGAAGTTTACCAATACAAAAAAGCGACAGGGTCTACAGGTCGTGCATTTATGCATGGTTTGTTAGATGTTTGGACGCTTGGTATCTGGGAAGTGATCGGGACTCCGATGGAAGGCTACATGAACCAGTCTGAGTACTTCACCATTCGCGTGACATACGACGCTAATGACTTCGCTACTCGCGTAGAGATCCTATAACACGCAAAATGAGCGACTTAACGCGGAGACGCGGGGACGCGGAGACACAGAGTTTTTCTATAAACAAAGAAAAATTTCTCCGCGTCCCTGCGTCCCCGCGTCTCCGCGTTGTCTTGCTATCCCCTTATTTCTGGCAAAGAAGATCAAAATCAAGATGCTCTTCCACTAAGTGGATCGCTTTTTCCACTTTTAATGTGTCTTCCATCCTAATTTTCGCTGTAAATGAAGTGATCATTTTCATCGCATCGTAGCTGCAGAGCGGCGCGTAGATGATGGGAAGGTCTACTTGACGTATCTTCTCCAATATCTCCACACTTGGGGTGGGACGGCTTGTCAAAATCATTCCTCCGGCAAATTCTCCAGCTTTAAACCGCGCGATGGTGGCTTCGATGATGTCTTCGCGGCTTGCGGGGGTGATGACGAGTTCGTTGGGATCGAGCTCTCCGCGGTACGAGTCCAAGGACCCTGCGACGAGCCTAAAGCTAGAAAAATGGCGGTACCGATGCGTCTCTCCGGAAAGAAGAGTTGCATCAAAAAGGTTTTCGAAGTCTCGGATGGTGGGGTTGCTGAGAAAGTCGCTGTAGGGGAGGCATCCGATGAGGGGGATATCCCACTGTTTTAGGGCTTTAGGAAAGTATTCCAAAATCATGTCTCGTTTGTCGTCTTTGACACGATTAAGGATGACACCACGCACTTTCACTCCGTACTGCTTACAAAGCGAAACGTTGAGAGAAAGCTCGTCGAAGGCGCTGCCGAGGCCTCCGGAGGCGATGATAACCATATCGAGACCTAATTCTTTGGCGACTTTGGCGTTGTTTAGTTGGATAATGGAGCCGACGCCTACGTGCCCTGTGCCTTCGACGAGGGTGAATTGGTTGGAATCGGAAATCTTTTTGTAGCTCGCTTTTATTTTATCTAAGAGTGAATTTTGAGAAAAAGCGCCGTCTAAAAACTCTCTGGTGACTCCGGGAGGGATGATCACCGGACTCATATCTTCCCACGCTTCAGGTAGTTTGAAGTACTTTTTAAAGAGCACCACGTCTTTGTCGACGCTGACTTCGTCATCGACTTTGACGTGAAGTTGACCGACGGGTTTGACGAATCCGACAGAACCAAACCGTTTGCGAAGGGCAGCTAGGATGCCAAGGCACAATGTAGTTTTCCCTACATTTTGACCTGTCGCAGCAATGTAAATAGAGGATGGATTCATGCATTCCCGGGTTTTTGGGTTTCAACTGTGATTTTAACCGGTTGTTATTTAATTTGCCTCTGGATTTTAACCCGTCGATGCCTTACAATCGTCGTTTGCCGGGGACCTCATGGAACAGGGCAGTTCGAACCAGGTCAGGACAGGAATGTAGCAGCCTTAAGGATGGAGCCAGGTGCCTTGAGACAATCTCCGGTTTTTTTTACCCCTCTGTTTTCAGACTATTTTTCCTTCCGTATCCAAAGTAGATAATCAATCCGATCAATGACCAAATAATCAGTCGTATCCATGTGTCCACTCCCAGCGACACCATCATAATAAAACACATCAAAATCCCCATCAACGGGACAAAAGGAACCCAAGGGGTAATGAAAGGGCGTTTGAATTCAGGGTGTGTTTTGCGCAGAATGAGCACGCTTGCGCAAACGAGGATAAAGGCAAGGAGTGTTCCGATGCTGGTGAGTTCTCCCACAAGATCGATGGGTGCAAAAGCGCTAAAAATTGCAACGAAAACCATCAAAATCAAATGAGACTGAACAGGAGTTTGGTATTTCGCATCGATGTCGCTAAAGGAGTGAGGGAGCAATCGATCTTGCGCCATCGAAAAGAAAATCCGCGATTGCCCTAAGAGCAAAACAAGAATGACAGAGGTGAAGCCTGCTAAAATGGCGAGTTTGATGACAAAAGAAAACCATCCGAAAGGGGTGTAATTGAGGGCTACGGCGACAGGGGAGGCGACATTGAGCTCGTGATAGGGCGCCAGTCCTACTAAAACAAGTGAAAAGGTAATGAACAGTACCGTACAGATCAACAACGAAACGATAATTCCTATCGGCATGCTTCTTTGAGGATTTTTTGCTTCTTGTGCCGCTGTCGAGACGGCGTCAAAGCCGATGTAAGCAAAAAACAGCACCCCGGATGCCTTTAGAATTCCGCTCCAACCGAATGCTCCCCACTCTCCCGTATTTTCCGGAATAAACGGAACGTAGTTGGCTCCATTCACATACCAAACTCCCATTGTAATGAATAGTAGGATGACAGTAACTTTGATGACGACGATGACAGCGTTGATGCGAGAGGATTGTCTGATTCCAGCCATCAGTAGAAATGAAATGGCAACGACGATGAACACCGCGGGGAGGTTGATGAGTCCGTAGACGAAAGTGCCGTCTGGGAGTTTGACAGGTTGCCATGGTGAGGCAATTAAATGCGAAGGGGGGTAGATTCCTAAATCGTGGCACAGCGATACTAAATACGCCGACCAACTGATTGCGACGGTGGAGGCTCCGATGGCGTATTCCAGAATAAGATTCCAACCCACCATCCACGCGACCATCTGCCCCATGGTGGTGTAAGTGTAGGTGTAAGCACTTCCGGCGACGGGAACCATTGCGGCAAGCTCGCTGTAGCAAAGCCCGACAAAGGCGCAGCCAATGGCTGCGATGAGGAATGATAACACAATCGCCGGTCCGGCGTGTTGTGCTGCTGCTACCCCTGTAATGGAAAAAAGTCCCGCCCCGACGATGGCGCCAATACCAAGCATAACTAGCTGTGTGGCCGTGAGGGTGCGATTCAGTTTTTTCGATCCCGACTCATGAGCATCTAATAACTCATACAGATCCTTCTTTTTCCAAATGCCCATTGTCTTCCTTAATTTACATCAATATTCAGACGTTCTTAAGCTGCGGTAAACGTCATTTAAGTTTTTTCCTTCAGTGAGGTGGGCGGGTGGGGGATTCTCTTTGAGGTAATCTTCGATCTGTTGGATCCGTAGGTCGGGGTTGGGGTGAGTTTGAAAAATTTCGGCAGTTTGTCCGCCGCCGCGGTCTACCGATTTTAAAACTTTCATGACAGCAATCATGGCGCGGGGATCGAATCCTGACGCTTCCATCAGTTTTAACCCCCAGGTGTCTGCCTGCAACTCATCTCCACGGCTATAGCTCAGTTGAAGTGTTTGATTCACGACAGCGGCAACCTGGTAGGCGCTGTTGTTCATTTGGTCGCTAGCGGCAGTGCCGACGGCAAGTGTGAGCAATTGTCCCAATTGACTGGTTGCCATCTGCTGTGCGGAGTGTCTTTCGATGACGTGACCCATCTCATGTGCTAGAACGCCGGCTAGCTGCGCTTGTGTTTCAAGTTCATTTAGCAGTCCCATTGTGATAAAAATTTGCCCTCCGGGGAGCGCGAAGGCGTTGATCGTTTGAGTGTCGGCAAGAAGGTGGAACTGAAACTTCCAAGGACTGTTTTTTGCGACGGTGTGGTCGACTAGAAATTGTCCCATTCGTTTTACTTCGATAGTTCTGGGATCGTAAGAAGACATTTCCCCTCCCATCTGCTCCGCCATGGCGGGAGCAGATTGGAGCCCCAATTTAATTTCGTCGGCAGGGGAGAGGGAGACGTGCTGTTTCACCTTGGTGACAGGGTTTTCTTCCACCTGGTTCATGTACATCACCCAAGCGACAAGAGCGATGATGGCAGCAAAGATGAGTCTTCCGCCGAACCCGCTCCCCGGACGTTGGTTTTCGTTGCGATAATCAACCATTTTCACAACCTCCCCTTTAGTGGTGACACTATATAAATTGGGGAATTAAGTAAACCTCCGTGATGAATCAATCGCATGGGGTGTCAATCCTATGATTCCAATGAGATTGATGGCTAACATGAGGGAAACTGCGATATCGGCGAGGATCCAAATCGAGTCTACTTGCAGTACGCTTCCTATGGGAATTAAGCCGATAAAAAATAGTCGGAACCATCGGGTATTTTCGCTACCGGTGAGATGCGCTAACGCTTTTTCGCCGCAGTAGCACCACGCCATGATCGTAGTGAAGGCAAAGAGTACCAACGCAACAATGACGATATATCCTCCAATGGGGTGTCCCAATCCGACGCTAAAGGCGTGCGTCACCATGTTTGTGCTTTGAAGGCTCTGCTCTTGCCACGCTCCGGTTGTCAGAAGAACCATACCCGTCGCTGTGCAGACGATCATCACCACCAAAGGAGCTAGAAGCGATGCGATTCCGTCCATAACGGGGTGCTCTGATTTTGCGCTGGCCTGCAAAATGGGAACAATGCCTAACCCCGCGTCGGTAGCGAAGAGACCGCGGTCAAATCCGGTGGTGATTGCTTTAAGGACGGATGCTCCTGCGAGTCCTCCCGCAGCAGCGGAGAGTCCAAAAGCTTCTTGAAACATGAGTTTTATTGAGGGGATAATGGCGTCAGGATGAAGGCAAATGATGGCAAGTGCCGTTCCAAGATAGAGGATGGCTTTGAAGGGAACAACAATAGAAGCAAAATGTGAAATCCGTTCAATGCCTCCCAAAATCACTAAACCTACAAAAATTGCGATCAGGCTGCTGCAAAGCAGAGGATCGAAGCCCAGCTTTTCTAAAGGTAGGACAACGGAGTTAATTTGAGCTAGATTGCCAATGGCAATGGCTCCAAAAATGACGAGCATCGAATAGGCGAAAGCGATTTTTTTGAATCCCAAGCCCTCTTGCAGATAGTACATGGGGCCCCCAATGAATTCGCCTGACGAATTTTTTTTGCGATAAAAGGCTCCCAACACGCAACTGACAAATTGGATGGCAGATCCCGCGACAACCATGATCCACATCCATACCAGAGCTCCGGGACCTCCCGTAGTAATGGCTACAGCCATCCCTGAGATGTTGCCCGTCCCTAAGTTGCCTGCCAAAACGGAACAAACAGCGCGGAAAGGACTGATGTTCCCCGCTGCATTTGTTTGTGGAGAGGTTAAGCACAAGAAGCTTTTCTTTAGGCTTGTCAATTGGATAAAGCGGAGCCGAATCGAAAGGTAAGCTCCTAATACGATGACAGCAGGGAAAACGATAAAAAGGGTAAACAAATGATTAAATTGACCCATAAAGGGGAAAATATCCATAAACAACTCGCTAGTTTTAATTTTTTAGAAACAGGAAAAAATGTGGGGGCAGGGGAGTATGTTACCGCACCAAGGCGGAGGAGAAGGAGGAGGACGAAAGTGTTAAAACTAACAATTTGTTCATGAACCCAATTTTAGATGCTCACTTTCAATAATACAAGATAAAAATGCAGGCAGCTGGTACATTCGCCCATTTAGTTAGCCTATACAAATTGAGGCGAGATGTTCGTTCGTTGTTCTTTATTTTGTTTGTTGTGTTTTGCTTCCACGGTTGACGGGGAGCTTGCAGGTGGTCGTCCCAACGCATTTTCTGAAGGGAATAACGCTTTTGCGGGCGTTGTCAATCCTGCAAACACCGTGTGGATCGAAAATCGAATCGATTTCGGAGGCTTTTGGATTTACCAAAAATCGCTCTTGAATAATAGGGACAACAACCCGCGATACCCTGCCGGAAAAACCGAACTCACTTACAAAACACGCAATCTTTTTACTGTCGACGGTGCAGTCCATAAGCATTTCCGCGTATACGCTGCGGGAGTTCCTCACGACAGCACGTTGACTGTCGCTGTCTACACGGTTCCCGGATACATGAAATTGCGATCTAAACACGCGTTTCCGGGGATTGGGACGACACCAATCAGTGTGATGAACAAAACAGAAGTTGCTTCTGCAGTGTTTTCTTTGAAGTTAAACGAATCTCATTCGGTGGGGATTTCATTCGATTATTTGCGGTTTTCTCACTGGCGAGACGGCTTTCAGGGTGCTGATAATCCTGTAAGGTCGGTGTCTCCCGGCAATGTCACAAACAACGGCCTTGACCATTCGAGCGGATTTGGATTCAGTCTAGGATGGCGTTGGAAAATTACAGATAAATTGAACTTTGGAACGGCATGGATAAAGAAGAGCTTTGCAGGGCAATACATGCGTTACAGGGGATTCGAGCCCAAATATGCAAGCAACTACACTCCACAATCTTTGGGCGCAGGATTCAGTTACCGTTTTTGGGAGAGGTTTTCAGGGCGCATCGAAGTCCTTTGGAGCAATTTAGGCTCCCTGCCGAACGCAAATAATAACGTATTGGCGAATGGAAAGCCGAACCCTCACAAACGAGGGTCGAACAAGTCCCCTGGACCGGGTCTTCAAGATGCCACCTATTTAAATATAGGCTTGGGATGTCGCTGGAACAAGTACTTGTCGATTGGTACGGGACTTTCTCATCGCTTCAAATTAGTGAAAAATAATAGAAATTTTATCTCCCATACGTATGCACGACAGGTGATTTTCGATACCATCTCTATAGGTGCTAACATTAAGTTGGAAAAGCATGATATTTTTCTAGTGGCAATGAAGGGGTTGACAAATCGTATTACGGGGTACTTGCCGGTAGAGTTAGGGGGTGGCGATTTTTCATCTACGCGCGAGACCTTTTCCGCTTCTCTCTCTTGGGGATACAAGTATTAAATTAGCTTCATTACACAAGTGAGTACTTGTGATTAAACTAAGGACCTTAAAGACACTAAGGACACCAAGAAGTTAAGTTTTTGGTGTCTTTAAGGTCCTTATTGTCTTTATTGTCCTTTTTTGGTAATTAATAAATTATAATCGTAAATCAAAAAAAGAGGTGGTTATGTCTGGATCTTCATTTAAATATAACAGATTAAATAAAAGCGATGCGGCTTGTCTTTTGATTGACCACCAAGCAGGGTTGATTTCCCTCGTGCAGGACTCCTCTCCTGCTGAATTTAAAAATAACGTGCTCGCTCTTGCTGCGTGCGCAAAATATTTCAAATTGCCCACAATTTTGACTACGAGTTTCGAAAATGGCCCTAACGGTCCATTAGTTCCCGAGCTTAAAGAACTCTTTCCCGATGCTCCCTACATCGCAAGACCGGGAAATATTAACGCTTGGGATAATGAAGACTTTCTCCGAGCTGTAAAAGCTACCGGAAAGAAACAATTGATCATCGCAGGTGTCGTCACAGAGGTTTGTGTTGCTTTTCCTGCGTTGTCTGCCTTAGAAGCCGGTTACGAAGTCTTTGTTGTGACGGATGCTTCGGGGACTTTTAATGAGGTCACCAGGGATGGAGCTTGGATAAGGATGGCTCAAGCAGGAGCGCAGCTCATCAACTGGTTTGGAGTTGCATGTGAGCTGCATCGTGATTGGAGAAATGACATCGAAGGTCTTGGTAGCTTATTTTCAAACTACATTCCCAACTACCGCAATCTGATGACGAGCTATTTTTCCAAAAAATAGCAAGTTCATGCCAAGGGAGTGTGGCTATTTCTGGTTGAAGTGAAGTCTGTTCTATGCCGCGGATGCGGCTAAGGCATGTAGCCACACGCGTGAGCGTGTGGTAACGATGATATTAATGCAGAGCCGCGAATGCGGCGACAGAAGGTCATACAGAAGCCTGTTGCCGCATCCGCGGCATAGGACACGCCTCCTTCCAACCAGAAGTAGCCACACTCTGCCGGGGCGAGGACGCCCTGGCAATCGAGTCTTAGCCTAATTTAACTTTGTGCAGGTCTAGAAGAGACATTTCGCCGTCTTTTACAGAGATAATGCCAAAACTACCGTTTTCAGGTTTAGAGCCGGCATAGGTCACATAAAATCCTAGCTTTGCACCTAGATGCCACAGGAAGCTACGGAAAACTCCGGAGTCTACAACAGCAAGAACGACACGCCCTTTCATCTCTTTACAAGTGCCTTGAAGGTGACCACTAAAGCGATCAAAAACTTCTCTATAAGTTTCGATATTGCCCCTATCAGGAGAGTAATTCATTTTATCTTCAAAAGATATCTCCGGATTTTCGGATGCTTCTTTATCCAAACGATTGGCTTCGGCATACAGGTCTAAATCTTGTCCTTCGTATTTTCCCACCCATCGCTCTTCCAAGGCGTCGTCGCTGGCGACTTCATACTCCGGCTGACTGCTTGGGAAAATCGACAAAATTTGTTGAGCGGTTTCTGTCGTGCGGCACATTTTTGCTGTGACAACGCGATCGATACCGGCGATACGATTCTTCAACTCTTTGCCTGCTGCTTGACTTTGCTCGATACCAAGGGCGGTCAAGGAGCCATCGAGAGTTCTGCCGCCGAATAAGCGCGCTGCATTTGATTCGTTTTGTCCGTGACGCACAACGATCAAGATCGTTTCATCGGTGTTAGGATTGTAATGCGCACGTTTTTGTGGCGCAAGATAAGCGTCTAATTCACTATTTGTTTTAATGATTCTTGGTTCACAAGAACCGGATCTAATTCCGGCTGACATAATATCCTCATATTTTAAATTTATATAATGTTGATTTCTTGTGTTTCCAAGAGTGAGATTTCGCCATCTTTCACAGAAACAATCATGTATGCACCGTTATCGGGCTTGAAATTCGCATACGGTACAAAAAAGCCAAGCTTTTCAGTTAAGTGCCAGTAAATGCTGCGCATGGTTCCGGAATGAGTGACGATCAAAACCACCCGTCCTTTTAGCTCGGAGGCGTTTTCTTGTATTCCTTCGTGCGCTCTTGTCCATATTGAAGCGTAGCTTTCAATTACTCCCTCTTCAGGTGAATACTGCATCTTCTCTTCAAAAGAGAGCGCCGTCGATGCTGATGTCGCCTTGTCTTTCTTGTTTGTGAATTCAAGCTCTGTGAGGGGGCCTCCTTCATATTTCCCTGCATTACGTTCCATAAAACGAGTGTCGACTGAGTGTGAAGGGTGGCTGTCAGGAAAAGCTTTGAGCATTTCCGCCGCAGTTTCATCTGTCCGCACCATTGATGTTGTGATCACGTGGTCGATGTGTGTTATTTTTCCTTTTAATCCTTTGCCCGCGTTTTCTCCCTGCTTCACTCCCTTTAGTGTGAGGGGCAAATTGAGTGTTCTGCCGTCATAGGTTTTATTGCTGTCTCTTATACACATCTGACGCTGCCGACGACTAGTCGAGTGT
>CAMFKA010000036.1 GCA_945957185.1 uncultured Chlamydiaceae bacterium
GCTTCTCGAGAATACCCTGTGGCTACGATCGATGTCGGTAGTTTTTTAGCGACATCGACGGCGAAACTAGGGCCGCTAATGAGAGAGACTTGGTTGCGAGCTTGTTCCCCAAGGACATCGATGACGACATCAGGAAGAATCATACGACTTCCTTGCTCGATCCCTTTTGATGTCAGGATCATAGGAAGTTCGTTAATATCGCGTAATCCTTTTAATTGTTCAAAAACGGGTCGTAATCCGGCGGAAGTGACAGATTCTACCAAATGCGTTGCCCCTTCGACAGCTTCGTTCAAGTCGGTTGTCATGCGCATCGTTTTGGGGCAAACAGCACCGGGGAGATGGGGGTGTTCCATTCCTTCATTCAACTTCTCCGCCCAATCTTTTCTGCGAGTCCAGGTCACTACCTCATATCCCTTTCCTGCTAAAAGAGATGCAAGACAAAACCCCCAAGCCCCCGCACCCAGGTACGCAATTTTTTTCATTTATTTCCTTTTGTTTGCTCTACGCTTTTTTAGAGCCTCTTGCACCGTAGTAACGCTATCTGTTCCGGTTAAATTTTTTAACGGAGCGAAGCACTCTTCTCTAGAGTAGACCAATACCCCTATCCTTTCAATTAGTGGAAAAATATCAAAGATAAATTTTTCGAATTTCCAAGCGTTTGGTTTCAAAGGACTTGGATCATTCTTTGTCGCTATTGATTTGTGTGCTAAGTGAAGAGGAAGCGAGTATTTACGAATTGTTTTCAAAGGAAAGGCTAATAAAGTAATGTTTGCACATGGATGAAGAAAGGTTCCGTCGGGATTGCGGGCACTTTTTTGAGAGTCCGGAAGCTCTGTATACTCGATAACTTCCACTTTCCCCTCTTTTTGAACTAAGACGCCAACGTTTTCATTAGGGTCGCTACGCAGAATGGATTTTACAGCCAAATCGTACTGACCGGCATCAAGAAATCCCATCAATTCAGCATCGAAAGGCTCCGCTAAGGGGTTGTCTACGGGGACTACGTTGACATATTTAACGCCTAGCCGCTCCCACTTCTCTTTTAAACCCGCGTTGATAAAAGATTCGAATAGGGCGCCATTGCCGTCGGGACCTTGAACAACATCTCCCACAGAGTTGACAAGCAGCTCTCCGGCCTCATCTAAAAGAGGTAAGGTTGTTTGTACAAAAAAATCGACTTGATCCAACAGTTTATTCTGCCTAAAAAACTCCACTGTCGCGGAGTGGTTTTCAGGGGATGTCATCACGGCAATCGGCATCGAGCGTCCGGCTTTTCCCTCTTCCTCTTTCACGCGATCGGCAAAAAGATCGAAGAGAGTTTTGTGCTCTTCCGGACAAATGGGAAACATCCCTTTTGGCCCCGGAAAACCAAGGCGAGAACCCTGTCCTCCCGCCAGCAAGATGCATCCCACAGCTCCTTCTTTAACCAAAAGCTCGCCACGGGAGCGATAGGCGCTATTTCCTGAATGTTCGTATGCTTTCAGAGGTTCAATTTCATGTAAAGCGGGTTTAGGAGGGTTCTTTAGCAGAGAACGTTGCGCTTCAAGAATAGAAAAATTGATAGTCATAGCGATAATTGTTTTTTGATGGCGTTTACGACTTCATCAGATTCGATGCGGGTCATGCAGCGAAAATCGATGGGACACTCTCTTTTGTAGCAAGGGGAGCATTCAACATGCTTATGAATTACGAAGCCGTTTTTATAAGGTCCTGTTTTGACATCGCTAGTGGATCCAAAGAGCGCCACGAGAGGAATTCCTAAAGCGGAAGCCACATGCATCGGACCGCTGTCGTTGGTGAGAAAGACGTTACAATGGAGCATTATTGCTAGAAGCTCTCGAAGAGATGTTCTACCGGCAAAATTGACAACGCGATCGGGAAGCTGTTCACAGATCGAACGGACGAGTGGAGCTCCTGTAGGATCTCCGAAATACAAAATACGCACTTTTGGGTCTTCGAGAAGGATTTTGGATACCTCAACAAAGCGTTCGGGAAGCCAACATTTCGCTGAGCCGTATGCCGCTCCCGGGTTGATCCCAATAATCGTATGTTCGAGAGGATTGACCCCTTCTCGCCGTAATAGCTCTCCGGCAGCTTCGAACTCCTCTTTAGAAATGTAAAGCTGTGGAGAAGAATCCGACACCGAAATTCCCAAAGGAGCCAACAACATTTTGTAGGTAATAACCAGATGCTGCTTTGACACCTGCGCAGGGTAAGGGACCGCATCGGTCAGTAAACATGAACGTAAGTGATCCGCATAACCTAAGCGGCGTTTAACATCTCCCCGCCAAAACCACCATGCGGAAGAGAAAGAGTTCGTAAGAAGAACACCTAAGTCGTAGTTGCCGTGTCGGATGGTAGAAACTAACCCCGAAGCTTCGTGGCTGCCGTGGATCCATCCCGACGGCCGATTAAAGCTGTAAAGTTCGTCGATATGGGGGTCATCGCGAAGCAAGGGAGCAATTTTCGATTGGCACATCGCCGTTATTTTTGCGTGGGGAAACTTGTCCCGCAAATCTTTTAAAACAGGAGTTGCCATCACCAAATCCCCAAGCCAATTTGGCATTCTCACAATAATATTTGTCGGGGAACCGCCCTTCGAATCCATAAAACCTCATCAGGAGTTAAACTCCTGATTGAGACTTTAGACAGGCCTATTCGAGTTCTTTTCCTCTAGGAACCCGCAAAAACAGGAAAGCCATATTATTAATATGACTTTCCTGTTTTCGTAGCCTGTGCGGGTTCCTAGAGAGAAAATAATCTCGAATAGGCCCGGTCTAAAGTCTCAATCAGGAGTTGTATTACAATACCAGAAAAGCTTATTGTGGCATTTACGCACAAATTTTACAAATAAATGAAAATTACGACACATTGGGAGAACCTGCTTTGAACACACACTCTATTACGCATGCAGAGAGCACAGGGGGAGCCGCTCTCCTCGACGACGAATCTTCAGAATTGCAATTGCTAACAAAGCAATTGATGAAAGCGGCGCAAAAAAATAAAGAGTTGCAGCAAGAAATTGAAACCGTTCGTCACGAACTTGCTAGAGGGAAAGGCAGCGTAGAAAAACTCACCCTTTTTATCAAAGAGCAGGAAAAAAAGCTCACCGATCTACAACACTTAAATTACACATCAAAAAAATCTCAAGAGCAGAAGTGGGAAATCGAAAAAGAGTTGGAAGAACAACTGAAAAAGTCTTTTATCCAGCAAGAAGAGAATCAAAAGCTTCTGAACACATTAGAAGAGAATAAACAACAAAAAGAGCAGCTTGAAAGAGTCATTCAATTTTTGCGAGAGCGCTCTGAAGAGTTCAACCTGGAATCGAAACAAGTCAAAGAGGACTACCAAGGGGCTTTAGAGTCAATCATACAACTGCGCGAACAAATCAATCAATTGTCCGCCGGCACGTCGGATCAAGCTCTCATCCTTCACCGCACCGCAGAAGAGAAAGCCGACCTTGAAGAAGAATTGCATTCTGTCCAAAAGCAATTGGAAAATTTAAAAGTCACCTTACAAGAGTCTCAAAGTCTGACTGAAGGTCAAAAATTCCTAATCGAAGAGAATCAAGACCTGAAGCATCAATTAGAGGAGCAAACAAACGCCTGGAATCAAACTCAACACGAAATTCACACCATCAAACAAACCCTTATCCGCACTGTCAAAGACTCAAAAAAATTGGAAATCCAGTTCCAAGAGGTCCTTAACGAAAGAATTTCCCTTGCCAACCGCGCTGCACAGCTCCAAAACCTTCTTGATTTACAAATCGAGCAGACACGCCTCTGTCAAGAGCAGCTTCTAGAATCGCAGCAGCGGGAAACGCGCACAAAAGTGGAGTATGAGCAGCAAGTGCAGCTGCTGCAAAATGAGCACCGCTACGCGACAGAATCTCTGACAGCGCAAATGACGGAATTGGAAGAGAAAAACAAAGAGCTAGAACAGAAGTGGCAAGAGACGGAACTTGACCTCCTACAAGGCCGTGAGCACGCTATTTCGCAACTCACCGCCGAATATGAAAAAGCCATGAATGCCATTAACGAAGAGCTGCACCGCTCAAAACAAGAAGCGAACGAGCTCCGCAACAACTACACCGAATCGTCACACTCGCGTGAAGAGTTGAAAATGGAAATTCAACACCTTTCTCACCAATTGAACACCGCACAAAGCGATGCCAACGAAAAAGAGAATGAACTGCGCATCTCTCAACAGCACCTAGCCAAAAAAGTGAAAGAAGTCACCCTTTTGCAAGATAAGATCGAAGTCCAGCAGCAACGCCTTGAAGAAGTGTCCCGCTCTCTTGCCGCAGCAGACCAAAAAGCGATCGATCTAGAAAAAGTGATCGCCGACGATCATGGCCGCACTCGCCTCTTCCATGAACAAATGGCGGAAACAGTGAAAACCTCCGAACAAAAAGCGGCAAAAATAGAAGAAAAATACATGGATCTCCATCAAAAATGGGCGGCGACAGAAGCAAGAAATCGAGAGTTAGAAAAGCTCGCCGATCGTCACCTTCAACTTCAAGCGCAGATGCAACAATTTTTTGGAGGATTTGCCCCTCTACCCCAACACACTCAACCGCTTGCAGTGACTGACCATTCGACTGGGTCGTTTGCGCCACTCGCCTCTTCGCATTTCGAAGAGGAAGCGGAACCGCTCAAACAAAGCGAAGCTCCGATTCCATTTCAAAATTTACTTCAACCGATTAAGGGCAATGGGCGGATCAAATCAAACTTGTTCGATTAAAATTTTAGGTATCGACCCCGGCACATTGATTACGGGCTATGGAATTCTATCCAGCAGGGGGAATTCCCTTGAAGTGCACGATTATGGTTGTATTAAGCCCCCGGTCTCCTATAAACTAAGCGACCGGTACCACATTATTGATCAAGCGATTGAGTCTTTAATTGATGCGCATTCCCCCGATGTGTTGGTCGTCGAAACGCAATTCATCAGTAAAACAAAAAGTATCGATAGCGTTATCAAATTGGGAATGGCTCGCGGCATCGCCGTTGTTGCGGCAAAACGGAAAGGGTTGGGAGTCTTTGTCTACGCCCCGACAGAAGCAAAACGTGCTGTTGTGGGTCACGGAAGGGCCAGCAAAACCCAAGTGCAGGGGATGATTCAAAGGATCCTTTGCCTTGAGGAAACCCCTCCGGAAGATGCTGCTGACGCTTTAGCATTGGCAATTTGTCATGCTCACGCCTCCACTAGAGGCATTAACAAAAAGAACGAGTTTTAAACATGTACGCATACATCAAAGGTCAATTGCAGCATGCCGATGCACAGTACACCATTCTTGAAAATAATGGAGTGGGATATAAAATTTTTGTTCCGGGAAATCTATTTTCTAAACTCCCACATCTAGGCGAAAGCATCATCCTCCACACCTCCTTTGTCGTCCGCGAACTCTCTCAAACTCTCTACGGATTTTTAACTGTCAACGAAAGAGACTTGTTCGAAATTTTGTTAAATGTCTCGGGAATAGGCCCCAAAACAGCTTTAAGTATCATCGGTCACATGAGCGTTTCCGACTTGCAAGGAGCTATCTTGTCCGGAGATATCTACACACTATCAAAAGTTCCCGGAATCGGCAAAAAAACTGCCGAAAGACTCATTGTAGAGATGAGAGATAAAGCCGCAGGAATTTTGACGCCGGACCCTTCTGCCTTGGCCGTCCACTCCCTTTGCGACCCGAGCTCCCGTCAAGTACGGGATGCCCTTAGCGCATTGACAAACCTCGGATACAATCAAGCCGTCGCGCAAAAAGCGATCAAGAAAACGTTGAGCGATCTCCCTGAAGGGATAGACCTCGCCACACTCATTACAACAGCCCTTAAACACGTGTAATCAATCGTATGTCATCATTAGAAGAAGAAATCAAAAATCGACGCACTTTCGCCATCATCAGCCACCCCGATGCCGGTAAAACCACACTTACAGAAAAACTACTGCTCTACTCCGGAATGGTGCATACGGCGGGGATGGTGCGAGGACGTAAAGGAAGAAAAGCTGCCGCTTCCGATTGGATGTCCATGGAGCAAGAAAGAGGGATTTCGATCACCGCTTCGGCGATGCAATTCCCCTACAAAGGTGCGATGATTAACGTATTGGACACCCCGGGACACGAAGACTTCTCCGAAGACACCTACCGCACGCTTACTGCCGCCGATTGCGCTATCATGGTGATCGACGCTGCAAAAGGGGTCGAAAAACAAACCCGCAAGCTCTTTGAAGTGTGCCGGCTCAGCAAAATTCCCGTCCTCACCTTCATCAACAAAATGGACATGCCCGGTAGAGAACCCCTGGACTTGATGGCGGAAGTGGAAAATCTCCTTTCCATTCACTCTACTCCTCTCAACTGGCCGATTGGAACGGGAAAAGACTTTTGCGGTGTCTACGATATTTTGACGAAGGAAGCGATCTTCTTTACGCGGACATCTGTCGGGGGAGCGCAAAGAGCCGCAATGGAAAGATTCCCTCTAGACCATCCGGAAGTCGCGAACCGTGTTCCGGAGTACGTTCTTAAGCAGCTTAAAGAGGAGTTAGAGCTCCTAGAAATGGCCGGAAACCTGTTTACAGTGGAGCATTTCCTAGCCGGAGAGATCACTCCCGTGTTTTTTGCTTCGGCATTAACCAACTTCGGGGTAGAGCCCTTCTTTGATGCCTTCGTGAACCTGGCTCCCAGCCCTAGACCGCGTCTATGCGATGGTGTTAACGGGGAGCAGCAAACAATCGACCCGATCGAGTCACCTTTCAGCGCCTATGTCTTCAAGCTTCAAGCCAACATGGACAAAAGGCATCGCGATAGCATGGCGTTTTTGAGAATTTGCTCCGGCAAATTCCAAAGGGATCTCGTCGTTAAACACCATCGGTTAGGAAGGGAAGTGCGGCTCTCGCGTCCGCACGGTATGGTCGCTGGAGACAGAACAACGCTTGATGAAGCGTTCGCCGGCGATGTCATCGGCGTCATCAACCCCGGTTTATTTGCAATTGGAGATACCATCTCCACGACCGGTGGTTTTAATTTTAAGCCATTACCTCAGTTTCAGCCTGAAATTTTTGCGCGTGTCGTTCCTAGAGATGTAGGAAAGCGAAAAGCGTTTGACAAAGGTGTCATGCAGTTAACGGATGAAGGAGCGATCCAGTTGTTCCGTCCGGACGATTACGGTTCGGACTACGTTTTTGGAGCGGTAGGGCAGCTGCAGTTCGAAGTGATGCAATACAGATTGAAAGATGAGTATGGAGTCGACACAGTGATACAGCCGTTGCCTTATTCATGTAGCGCTTGGTTGATTGGAGATGAGAAAGCGTTCCAGAAGACCTCAAATTCGTTGATGACAAAAGATAAACGGGGAAGACCGATTGTGTTATTCTCGGAAAATTGGGAAAAGCAGTATGCGATGAAATTAAATCCCGATCATCAATTAATCGACATCATCTTCTAAACGATAGGACGATGGGAACGTGGGACGATATAACGATATAACGATATAACGATATAACGATATAACGATATAACGATATATTTTCTAAAATCACCATTAACAACACAAGAACTTTTTAATTAATTTTAAAAGCATGACCGCGGAAAAGTGGTTAAATCGTTAAATCGTTAAATCGTTAAATCGTTAAATCGTTATATCGTTATATCGTTTTCGGAGAGGTTTTCCAGACGGAGAATCCCCTCCTTATTCACAATAATGCGATGCTTTTTATACTCAATTTTTGTCGTTCCATCCGGTCGCATGAAACTATTTTTAAGAACAATATTCAAATGATACACCTTCGGTAACATCGTGTGGGTCACTTCCAAACTATTCGGATCTAACGTCGAGTACGGCTGTATGGAATCGCTCGCTTTATTCAGAAATTTATGGATATCCAGCCTGAAAATCACGTTTAAACCGGAAAGCCGATCTTGCTTTGTTTCCAAAAAGTTATTCAAATACACCGTCTTTTTGTAATACATCACTTGTTCGACACGACGGATGGCCTGCAGAGTTTTATGCTGTTCGATGTTTCGTACCTTTTGGATATCTTCAGGAACCTTATCCGGATCAATATACGAAAACGACTCTCTTAGCTCCCCGATCACATTTTTGTTATCAGGGGTGCGTATTTCTGTTTTGTAATCGGAGAACCATCGAAATGCCTGCTTCATCGAAATGTTTTTGATTTCGTCTTTGACACGGTCTTTTAGGACATAAATGAAGATCGTGAACAAAATAAAAGGTTCCGAATTGATAATAAAAACTGACCCCTGCCACACGAACAACAAGATATAAATCGTCATCGCTAGTGCCGCAGCGATGCTGCCGATGATATTTCGAAAACGTTGATCGATCGGATCCACCGAAATATTCAATAACAGAGCATCGACAACATACTTATTCAACAGTCCCATCTGGTACAAAATCGTTTCATTATCTGCCGTTTTTTCAGAAAGAATTTCCGGTTCGTCCAGCCATTTTTCTCTCCATCGCTTCTCCTCCATCAACAGACTACAAATATCTTTATCAATCTCTGCAAACTGCTCTCGATGGTGTTTACGGATGCTATCCAACAGTGCTGTAAAGTAGTTGTTGGATGAAAAACTGATGAAATCGGCGACATAAATATATGCCTGGGAAAGTTGCTCTCCCCCTTTTATCTCTAAAGGGGTTTTAAGAGCATTGTACTCTTTAAGCAAGATATTAAAATGGATCAGCAAGGTCGTAACAGGCTGAATAAAACTTGTGGGATCGTCATCGGGTTTCAAATTTTGAAGAGTATTGACTAAAGCGTTCACATCTGTTCGCAAAGCACTTCTCACCATATTTCCAAGTAGCTTCAACTCCTTTTCGATGGCTGCAATGGACTCATTGCCGTCCGTCTCCATCAAGGCGTTTTTAATCCTATAGAGAGGCGATTTTGTCTGCGTGGGGTCGATAAGCTGCTGAAAAGTAAATTCCGGAGTTTTATAACGAATAAGGTTGGTTTTATCTTGATAAAACTGCTCTTTAGAGTATGTTTCCGGGGTCACTTGCAGAGGAGAAGGAATGTAAAGATACAACTCTTGCGTATAAATATGCTGGAACATCTTGGAGCTAGGAAGATAGTGAGATTTCAGTTCAAACTGCCACTTATCCCTGAAGTGGATCTCCTCTAAATCAAAATCTTCCCAATACTGCTCCATCCCTCACCCTCTTTTTTGGATTAATCATCCAAAAAAACACGAACAAGCTTCGCAAACCGCTCATGGTCTTGAAATAGGAATGCATGACCCCCGTCAAAATATGCGGTCCAAGCGAAAGGGATCTGATTAGCGATCACTTTTACGTTTCCGGGAAGATCGACGACATCTAATTGTCCACCTGTCACTAAAACAGGAAGTTTGATTTGAGATAACGCCTCGAAATTAGCATTGGAATCGTTCCAGGGCTTCCCTCTAGCGCCATCTTGCCGTTCAATTGTTTCGGGTTTGACTTGAAAGTCGTCAGGGATTGTTTTGGCGATGACTCCGTTTTTGAGCCGTTGAAAGTAGTTGTTAGCTTCTTGCTTCCCTTCCGGTGTGGGAGCGTAAAACAGCTCCAGCGATTCGATAGGCGTTAAATTTTGGTCGCTCAGCTTTTTCGCAGCCTCGGGAGAAGTCACCACTTGATGCGAGCCTCCAGGATTAGGGGCACAAAGAATCAATTTTTCTACTACTTCCGGGTGTCGAATTGCGAGTTGCTGAGCGATTCTTGCTCCCATCGACCAGCCGAGAACGTAAACTTTTTCGTAACCGAGAGCTGTTGCTAGTGCAGCAGCATCGTCAGCCATCTGCTCGATGGTGGTATGATTCTCGGAAGTATCGGAAGAGAGTCCGACACCTCTGTTATCGAACAAAATCAGCTGCAAATTCTTTTCTAAATCGTCTAATAAGAGAGGATCCCAGCTTGCGAGCGTCGATTTGTAACCGTTGATCATCAGCAGCGGTTTTCCCTCGCCTCGCTTGTAATAGGCAATTTCGATCTCTTTGACTTGAATACGTTTCACTTCGGGAGCTTCTGCGTTCACAAATCCTGCGATCGCGACGACAAGAGCCAACCAGTGGGTAAATTTGAGCATGATTTCTCCGGGATGTTAAATCTGGAATTAACCACTCAATCGATTAAAAATCAATTTATACCGAAAGTGATTCAAAATTTAGATTTTTGGCTTTAAGAAAGCCCCGGGGTTGATCCATCGGAAGTGACCTCATATTTCTAATATTAGGTCACTTCCGATGGATCAACCGCGGGAGCTTTCTTTTTGCCAAAAACCAAATTTTGAATCACTTTCGGTATATATAACTAGTTCGGGATAAGGGAACAGCTCATCCCCTCGGGGGGGTGCTTCCCGCGGTAGCAGGTTCCGCAGTGGGGGCATTGTGTCCAGATGCGCAGTACGTAGGTCCCTTTGCAATCTTGCAAGACAGCGCGCACTTTTTCCCACTCGTTGAATTCGTTAAGAAAGTAGGTGCCGAAGAAATTATGCATGAGAGATTCGGGGCAAACGTAGGTTTTTTCGAAGGGATCGGGTTGATCGTAGCACCGAGGTTTCACGCAAGCTTGCGCTTCGATCTCCTGACAAAGTAAAAAAATAATGATGAGTAACCGAACGATATGAATCATTATCTTGACCTCGACTCCGTTGTCGCCCACCATACAGCGTTACGATTTTTACCAACAAGCGATATTCTCGGAATTTGGTATCAAGACCCAATTTTGCAGATTCGGTGACTCAACATTATTAGAGTTACATAAAATATAAGCTAAAAAACGACAGTTCTCCTAGGAAGAACCTTAAAAATTCGATTTTTTTATGATCTTCAATTACATCGCATTACATAAAAATTCAAAAGACATTGCCATCAATAACAGTTGGGTCTTAGACGCCATTAGGACAGTGCGATGACATTCCTGCCTCGGCCATTCTATCAATTATTTCCTCTTTTGCAATACTATTTTCTCAAGCTGTTAGGTAGCGCTCGCGGTAAAATTCGATATCTTGTATAATGCTGTAGTTATTCCGAATAATGTTTTTTATTCTTCCAGAACAAATGGAGAAGTTTATGGCAACCGATTCCCGCCTAGGGGGAGGAGCAGAGTACAAGTACGGTTTCGTCACCGAAGTGGAAAAAGATTCCATCCCGAAGGGACTGAACGAAGATGTGATCCGTACCATCTCTGCAAAGAAGAACGAGCCCGAGTTTTTATTGAACTTTCGTCTCAAAGCTTACAAACGTTGGCTTGAGATGAAGGAGCCTGTCTGGGCAAATGTTTCTTATCCGCCTATCGACTACCAGAATGTCAGCTACTACTCGGCGCCGAAAAAGAAACCCGCACTGAACAGTTTGGACGAAGTGGATCCTGCCATCCTCAAAACTTTCGAGCGTTTAGGAATCCCGTTAGACGAGCAGATGCGCCTCTCTAACGTCGCTGTCGATCTCGTTTTTGACTCTGTCTCCATCGGAACCACTTTTAAGAAGAAACTTGACGAAGCCGGCGTTGTTCTTTGTTCCATCTCCGAAGCGATCCATAAATACCCCGAACTTATTGAAAAGTATTTAGGCTCCGTCGTCCCTATCGGCGACAACTTCTTTGCAACGCTCAATTCGGCAGTCTTTAGCGATGGATCTTTCGTCTACATCCCCAAAGGCGTTCACTGCCCTATGGAGCTGTCGACCTACTTCCGCATCAACGATAAAGAGTCGGGACAATTCGAAAGAACGCTTATCATCGCAGAAGACGATTCGTACGTCAGCTACTTGGAAGGGTGCACAGCCCCCGCATTCGACACCAACCAACTGCACGCTGCCGTTGTGGAATTGGTAGCTTTGGAACGGGCGACAATCAAATACGCAACGGTACAAAACTGGTATTCGGGCGACCCCAAAACAGGTGCAGGAGGGATTTTCAATTTCGTGACGAAGCGAGGACGCTGCGCGGGGTACAAATCTAAAATCTCCTGGACACAAGTGGAAGTGGGTGCTGCGATTACGTGGAAATACCCGAGCTGCATCCTGCAGGGTGACGAATCTGTCGGTGAATTCTACTCCGTAGCGTTGACAAACAACAAAATGCAGGCCGACACCGGTACGAAGATGATCCATTTGGGAAAAAATACCAAATCGACAATCGTCTCGAAAGGGATCGCCGCCGAAACCTCGCACAACAGCTACAGAGGATTGGTAAAAATTGCTCCTCGAGCGACAGGCTCCCGTAACTACACTCAGTGCGATTCGATGTTAGTCGGAGATCAGTGCTCCGCAAATACTTTCCCCTACATCGAAGTGGGGAACAAAAATAGCCAGGTAGAACACGAAGCTTCCACCTCCAAGCTAAACGAAGAACAATTGTTCTATTTTCAATCTCGAGGGATTTCTCAAGAAGATGCCGTCAGCATGATCGTAAACGGATTTTGCAAAGAAGTCATCCAGGAACTCCCCTTGGAATTTGCTGTGGAAGCTCAGAAGTTGCTCACCTTGAAACTTGAAAATTCAGTAGGATAACCATGCTCGTCATTAAAGATTTATTTGTTTCCGTCGATAACATCCCCATCCTTAAGGG